>JAVVTI010000014.1:0-19697 GCA_036653735.1 Bacilli bacterium
TTATTTCTTTTTCTTTTTACCAGTGCATAAGTAAATTATAGTTGTTATAAATGATGTTATTGATATAAGTAAGCCTAGTTTTAATCCTCTTGGGAAGAATTTAAATTCTATAGTATGTTCTCCTTTTGTTAGGTTTATTCCTATAAATGAGTTAAGTATTTTATGGTAGCCAGTTTCTTTACCATCTACTAATATTTTCCAACCTTTATCATATGGTATAGTAGTCATTAGTAGGCTATTTTCATCTGTTACTAATACTTTACTTCTTATATATCTATCTGTTTTATATTCAATTATATTCATTTGGTTAGTTTTCATTGTTTCTATAAAGTTTTTATATGTACTAGAGGGTAATAGGTTTATTGTTATATCATTAGTATTCATTGGAGAAGAACCTATACTAAACTTTATAGTTAGTTTATCACCACTACTAGCATATAGACTTGTATCAGATGAATCTAGTTTATATTCTTTATCATTTAAGTATGCATATATAAAGTTACTTTTAGCATTATTATTTATTATATAGAAGCCTTCTACTGCATTATTAGTTTCATATACTACATAGGCATCGTTATCTTTATTTTCTTTATAATAAACTCCACCCATATTAATAGTGTTTTCTAAATTAAATGTATTAATTAATGTATAAATATTATCATTTGTATTAGTAGAGTTTTTAATAAAACTTTCTGTATTTTTAAGTACATCCTGTGTAGTAAACTTTAGGTTATTAATATTATTATTAACTAAGTAACCTAAACTTAATGCATCTTTATTCTTATAGACTTTCTTTTCACTCTTTGTATTTCTTGGGATGTACTGATAATAGAATTCTTCATTTTCTGATATGATGTATTTAATTCCTAATATAGAGTTTACTATAGGATTGTCAAATGTAGCACGAGCACTACAACCATCATATATTTTAGAACCAAAGTAACCTAGTATATCCATTGCTCCTTGGTTTCTAAGGGAACTAAAGTAGTTTATACCATTGTATGAATGAACCATACCTGAGTTTATTACCATCATTTTTTTCATATCCATTCTATAGAAGGAGTTTTCTTTTTCTATAGATTTAATCTTATCTACAGCTTCTTTTTCATATGCTAAACCATTTCTATATTCAGTTGTAGTTTTAAAGTTAGATAGTATTTTAAAGTTATATATTCCATTTGACATTATTTCTATTATAAATAAGAAGACAGAGAAGTATATAATAGATTTATTATTGAATATAAATATGTATTGGACTAATAAAAATATAGATAGGATAAGAAATATTATGTCAGCATTAAATCCTATATCTTTTAGAAGACCTGATAAAACTGCACCTACTATGATTAATATTAGTAGAGTAAGGTATCCTATTAATATAGATATATTTTTATTTTTAGGTCCATCCATATTTATAAAGGCTTTATGTGCTACTAATATTAATAAGACATTAAATATAAAACCATATCTTACTTGATACCATATTGGTCTTTGGAATAACTGCCAACCAAAATCAAACAGATTAAATGAAAAGCCAAATATAAATATACCTATAAATATAGATGTTAATAGTTTATCTTTTTTACTTATATTTTTATTAAGGAAATAGTACATACAAAGAACTAGTACAAATAAGGAACAGTATATATTAGGACCTCCATATGAAATATCTTTATTATTAAATGAACCAGGAGTTAGTTTATAAATAGAGGTTAAAGCATCTTTATCAAATTCAAAGTAATTAGTATAATTATTATTACTATACATTGATGCTTTACCTTGAAATAGTTCTAAACTAACTGGTAGTAATACAAAGGCACTCATAAGACCACTAAGTAATGATGATATTAAGAAGCTTTTTATTATTTTTATATTTCTTTTTTCTTTACTTAGTAATATATATTTATATATAAAATATAATAAACTAAATATACATATCATATAGCCTATATAGAAATTAGATATTATACTAAGAGTTAGTGTTATTAGGTAAAGGGCTTTTTTATTACTTTTTATAAGTCTTTCTATACCTAATAAAACTATAGGGAAGAGGATAATACTATCGAACCACATAAAGTTATAGTAGTATACTAAGTTATATGTACATAAAGCAAAGGCTATAGAGAAGATTATATTATATTTATTTTTAGGTGATTTATAGTTTAGTAATATAGACATAGTTAAACCACATAGTCCTATTTTTAATATTACTGTTATTAGGTAGAATACTTCTAGATTAGTACTATTAAAGAATAGTAATAATATATTAGTAGGATTAAATAAATAGTATACACAACAAGCATAGAAGTTAAAGCCTAAACCTCCTTTAAATGAATAGAATAAGTTAGCATTTCCATGTAATACTTCTGATAGTATAGAAGAGAATCCTGGGTACTGTAATGATCCATCAAACATCATTATTATATGTTTACCAAAGGGGGCTTTTTTACCTATTGTTAACATTATTATAAATAAGATAATAGGTATAATAAATGATAGGATGTGTATTTTATATTTTTTTATAAATTTCATAATTAACTAACCTCATTATAATGATAACACAAAAAAATAAATATTTGTAATGTTTTTATATGATTATTTTTTTGTTTAGAGGGGTATGAAGATGAAAAAAGTAAATATTTGTTAAAATTTTAAAATAAGTCTTGATATTTATATAAAATGCTGATATTATTAATATTGTAAAGGAGGTAAGTAATTATGGAGAACAACAAAGGACAAACTATTTTTATGTCAGTTATTGGTATTGCTACGTTGTTAGTTGCTATTATTGGTGCTACATTCGCGTATTTTACTGCTAGTGTAACTGGTAATGATAAAGCTTCATCTATCATTGTTAATACTGCTACTATAGCTAGTATTGATTTTCAAGATGGACCTCTAATAACTTTGCCAAATGCTCTTCCAGGTGATAGTGTTGAAAAAACATTTACTATTGCATTATCTGGAACTGAAGTAACTACAGTTGCTATGGCATATGAAGTATTATTCACTACTACTAATAATGGTATTGATGATTTAAATTATACTTTAACATGTACTAATGTTGCTGGAGTTCCTACTACTGCTGGAATTAACAGTTTAAAGACACCATTAACTAATACTAAAATTGGTTCTGGTACATTTGCTGCTGGTGTAACAGCATTAGATAGAACTCATACTTGGAAAATAGTTGTAAAATTCCCTGAAACTGGTAGTAACCAAAATTCACAACAAGGTAAAGCATTTACTGGAGCACTACAAGTTAAGTTCGCTGGTGGAAATGATATTTATTATAACAATTCTAATACTGGTGGAACTGGAACTAAACCAACAGTTTAATAAGTACTTACAATTTAAAAAAGAGGATTTGTCCTCTTTTTTTTTTATGTAAATTGTGTTAAAATAATATACACTTTAATAGTTGAAAAGAGGCGTACTTATGGTTAAGATGTTTAAAAGAATTAGTAAGAAGGAATTGTTATTTATAGTAATATGTTTATTATTTATAGTTGGTGGTGTTTATTTAGATTTATTAATACCTGACTATATGTCTAGGATTACTATATTAATAACATCTAATAAGAGTAGTATTCATGAGGTTTTAAAGCAAGGTGGCTATATGCTTTTGTGTGCTTTTGGATATTTGTTTTGTGCTCTTATAGTAGGTTATTTTGCATCTTATATTAGTGCATCTTTTTCTAGAAGACTTAGAAAAGATATATATAGTAAAGTAGAGGGCTTTTCAGAAGAAGAGATTAAGAGGTTTTCTACTAGTAGTTTACTTAATAGGACTACTAATGATGTTACTCAAGTACAGATGTTTATATCTATGGGAATTCAGACTATATTAAAGGCACCTATTATGGCTGTTTTGGCTATAATAAAGATAACTAATAAGAGTTTTGAGTTATCTTTATTAACAGCAGGTGCTGTAGTTATTCTTTGTATTATGATATTTGTTATAGTTATGTTTGCCCTTCCTAAGTTTAAAGTTTTACAAAAACTTAATGATAAGATTAATAATATTACTAGAGATAATCTTATAGGAGTAAAGGTTGTGAGAGCTTTTAATGCTGAAGAGTTTCAACAAAATAAGTTTGATCAATCTAATGAGGAGCTAACAAAGAATTATTTATTTACTGAGAAGATTATGGCTATAATGTCACCTGGGATGAGTTATATTATGTCAATGTTAAGCTTATTTATATATTTTGTTGGTGCTTATTTAATTACTGGCTTGCCTGTTTTTTCTAGGATAACTTTATTTAGTGATATGATTGTTTTTTCTGCTTATGCTATGCAGATAATTATGTCTTTTATGTTGTTATCATTTATATTTATTTTATATCCTAGAGCTAGTACTTCTGCTAAGAGAATAACTGAGGTATTAGAAACTCCTGCTTCTATTATAGATGGAAAGGAAGAGATGGTACCAAGTGAAAAGGGTACTATAGAGTTTAGGAATGTAAGTTTTAAGTATAAAGATGCTAAAGAGTATGTAATTGATGATGTTAGTTTTCAAGTTAAACAAGGAGAGACAATTGCTTTAATTGGATCTACTGGTAGTGGGAAGACTACTATTATTAATTTATTACTAAGGTTTTATGATGTAACTAAGGGAAGTATATTTATTGATGGGGTTAATGTAAAGGATTATAAGAAGAAGGATTTGTTTTTAAAGATTGGTTATGTTCCTCAGAAGGCTTTTTTGTTTAAGGGTTCTATAGGTTTTAATGTTTCATATGGAAGTAAGTATAATAAGGATAATATTATTAAGTCTTTGAAGGTAGCGCAAGCCTTTGATTTTGTTAGTAAGATGAAAAATAAGGAAAAGAGTCTTGTGTCTCAAAGTGGTAATAATTTATCTGGTGGGCAAAAACAAAGGCTTGCTATAGCAAGGGCTATTTATAGGAATCCTGAAATATATGTGTTTGATGATTCTTTTTCAGCACTTGATTATAAGACAGATGCTACTTTAAGGGGTGATTTAAAGAAGTATACTAGTAATGCTACTTCTATTATTGTAGCTCAGAGAATAGGTACTATTATGAATGCTGATAAGATTATAGTTCTTGATAATGGTAAAGCAGTAGGAGAGGGTACTCATGATGAGTTAATGAAGTCTTGTGATGTATATAAAGAGATTGCTTATTCACAATTAAGTATTAAGGAGGCTAGAGGATGAAGAGTAAGATAAGTATTAAAAAGATATTTAAGAAGGTTTTTAGTAGTGATAGGAAGTTTTTAGTTTTAATTATTATATCTATTATTTTTTCTTTAGTTAGTTCTATATTACTTATTATAGGTCCTGATAAGTTAAGTGATATTACTAATATTATTTCATCTGGGTTAGTAACTGGTATTAATATGGATAAGGTAAAGCATCTTACTACTATTTTAGTGATTATGTTTTCTTGTAGTTTAGTACTTGGTTATTTTCAGGGATATATTATGGCTTATGTTAATTTAAAGTTTTCTAAGAATTTAAGGAGTGAAATAGTTAAGAAGATTAATGTATTACCTTTAAAGTATTTTGATAAGACTACTTATGGTGATATTTTGTCTAGGCTTACTAATGATGTAGATACTTTAGCATCTGCTTTAGAAAGTAGTGTAGTGGTTATAGTATCTAGTGCTACATTACTTATTGGTTCTGTTATTATGATGTTTTATACTTCTTATATTATGGCTATTAGTGCTATACTATCATCTTTAATTGGTTTTATTCTTATGATTTTTATACTTAGTAAGAGTAATAAGTATTTTATTATGCAACAAAAGCAACTAGGTATTATTAATGGTCATATAGAGGAGTCTTATACTGGGCATAATGTTATTAAGTCTTATAATGGAGAAGAATGCTCTATGAAGAGGTTTGAAGAGATTAATGATAAGATGTTTAATAGTTCTAAGAAGAGTCAATTCTTATCAGGATTAATGATGCCTATTAATGGTTTTATTAGTAATTTTGGTTATGTCTGTGTATGTGTTGTTGGATCTTTATTAGTAATGAAAGGAAGTATTACTTTTGGTGTTATAGTTGCTTTTATGCTTTATGTAAGACATTTTAATCAGCCTCTTTCACAGATTTCACAGGTAGCTACTAGGATGCAACCAGCATATGCTGCTGGTTTGAGAATATTTGAATTCTTAGAGGAAGAAGAGATGAGAGTTGAAAATAATAATATTATTAATATGAAAAGTATTAAGGGTAATATTGAGTTTAAGAATGTATCGTTTAGTTATAGTAAGGATAAGAAGGTTATTGATAATTTTAGTGTTATGGTTAAGAGTGGTCAAAAAGTAGCTATTGTAGGTAAGACTGGTGCTGGTAAGACTACTATAGTTAATTTACTTATGAAGTTTTATGATATTTCTTCAGGGGATATATTAATAGATGGAGTATCTATTAATAGGATTACTAGGGATAATATTCATGATTTATTTTGTATGGTACTTCAGGATACTTGGATATTTGAGGGAAGTGTTAGAGAGAATATTGTATATAATAAGAAGAATATAAGTAATAAAGATGTAGAGAGTGTTTGTAAAACTATAGGGCTAGATCATTATATAAAGACTTTACCTAATGGTTATGATACTTATATTAGTAGTGATTATGGTTTATCTAGTGGTGAGAAGCAACTTATTACTATAGCAAGGGGTATGATAAAGAATTCTCCTTTACTAATACTTGATGAAGCTACTAGTAATGTTGATACTAGGACAGAAGCTATTATACAGGAAGCGATGGATAAGCTTACTAAAGGAAGAACTTCATTTATAATAGCACATAGGTTATCTACTATTAAGAATGCAGATATTATTCTTGTACTTGATAATGGTAATATAGTAGAAAAGGGTAGTCATGAAGAACTTATGAAGGCAAGTGGTACATACTATTCTCTTTATAATTCTCAGTTTCAAAATTAAGTGGTTTTTTATTATTTGGAGTATTTACTATTTTTTTTAAACGTGTTATAATTCTTATTAGGATAAAGGAGAATAAGAATATGGGAATAAGAGTAAATAGTGAGATTAAAAAATTGAAAAAAGTTTTATTACATAGACCAGGTGGGGAACTACTTAATTTAACACCTGATTCTTTGGGTAAGCTTTTGTTTGATGATATACCTTTTCTTGAGGTAGCACAAAGAGAGCATGATGAGTTTGCTAGTATTTTAAAGAATAATGGTGTGTCTGTAGTATATTTAGAGGATTTAATGGCTGAGGTTCTTAAGATGTATCCTGAGGTAAGGGAGAAGTTTATTAAGCAGTTTATTAGGGAGGCTGGTATTAAGACTCCTAAGTATAAGAGTGAAGTATATGAGTATTTAAATGGATTTCAGGATGAGAAAGAGTTAGTATTATCTACTATGGAAGGTATTAATATTAATGAATTACATGCTATGGAAAGAGATATAGAACATTCTTTAATAGATTTTACTTCTGGGGAGAGTAAGTTTTTAGCAGATCCTATGCCTAACTTAGTGTTTACTAGGGATAATTTTGCTAGTATAGGTCAAGGTATTAGTTTAAATAGGATGTATAGTGTAACTAGGAATAGGGAGACTATATATGCTGATTATATTTTTCAGTATCATCCTGATTATAAAGGGACTGTTAAATATTATGATAGGGATTTTCCATATCATATTGAAGGTGGAGATATATTAGTACTTAATGATCATACTTTAGCTATAGGAATATCTCAAAGAACTGAGAGTGAGAGTATAGAGCAGCTTGCTATTAATATGTTTAGGGATGATGAGTGTAAGTTTGATACTATACTTGCTTTTAATATTCCTTCTTCTAGAGCTTTTATGCATCTTGATACTGTGTTTACTCAGATTGATTATGATAAGTTTACTTTTCATCCTGGTATAATGGATACTCTTCAGGTTTTTGAGATTAAGCAAGGAGATGAAGAGTTAATTGATGTTAAAGAGATAAAGGATAGTTTAGAGAGTATTCTTACTAAGTATATAGGTCATAATATTGTTTTAATTCCTTGTGGGGGAGGAGATAAAGTAATAAGTGAGCGTGAGCAATGGAATGATGGGTCTAATACTTTATGTATAGCTCCTGGTACTGTGATAGTGTATGATAGAAATAATATTACTAATGCGGTTTTAAGAAGGTATGGAATTAAAGTACTTGAGATGCATGGTAGTGAGTTATCTCGTGGTAGGGGTGGTCCTAGATGTATGAGTATGCCACTAGAAAGAGAGGATTAATGGATAAGAAGGTTAATTTAAGTAATAGGAGTTTTTTAAAGTTACTTGATTTTTCTAGTGAGGAGATAGTATATTTATTAGATTTAGCTGAGGCTTTTAAGAAGAAGAAAAAGAATGATGAGAATGTAAAATACTTTCCTAATAAGAATATCGTACTACTATTTGAAAAGACAAGTACTAGAACTAGATGTTCTTTTGAAGTAGCTGGAAGAGATTTAGGTATGGGGGTTACTTATTTAGATCCAGGTAGTTCTCAGATGGGTAAGAAAGAAAGTATAAAGGATACTGCTAAGGTATTAGGTAGACTTTATGATGGTATAGAATATAGAGGGTTTGGTCAAGATATAGTAGAAGAACTTGCTAAGTATGCAGGTGTTCCTGTATGGAATGGTCTTACTACTGAGTTTCATCCTACGCAGATGATAGGAGATTTATTAACTATAAGAGAAAAGTTTGGTACTTTGAAGGGACTTAATCTTACTTTTGTAGGTGATGGAAGAAATAATGTAGCATCTTCATTAATGGTAGCATGTGCTAAAATGGGTATTAATTATACTTTGTGTGCTCCAGAAGAGCTATTTCCAGAGAAGTATTTAACTGAGATATGTAAGAAAATAGCTCTTCTTAGTAATAGTGAAATTAAATTTGTTAAGAATATTAATGAAGGAACTAAGGGTGCTAATATTATATATACTGATGTTTGGGTATCAATGGGAGAAGAGGAAAGTGTTTGGGAGAGTAGAATTAAGTTATTAAGTCCATATAAGGTTACTAAGGATGTTATGAATAATGCAGATTCTTCTTGTATATTTATGCATTGTTTACCTTCATTTCATGATATAGATACTATAATAGGAAAAGATGTATATAAGAAATATGGTATAACAGATATGGAAGTAACTGATGAGGTATTTAGTAGTAGTGCATCTGTAGTATTTGATGAGGCAGAGAATAGAATGCATACTATTAAGGCTATTATGTATGCAACACTTGTGAGTAACAAATGAGAATAGTTGTTGCACTTGGTGGTAATGCTTTAGGTAAGACACCTAAGGAACAAATAGATGCAGTTAAGATGACTGCTAAGACTATTTTGTCATTAATTAAGGATAATAATGATGTGGTTATTACACATGGAAATGGACCACAGGTAGGAGCTATAAATTTAGCAATGGATTATTCCGCAAGTAATAATGTGGGAACACCTATGATGCCATTTGCTGAATGTGGAGCTATGAGTGAGGGTTATATTGGATATCATTTACAGCAGGCAATTATTAATGAACTTGAAGTGCAAGGTATTGATAGAAGGTGTGTAACTCTTATTACTCAGGCGGAGGTTTTAAAAGATGACGCTGCTTTTAAAACACCGAGTAAACCTGTAGGTTTGTTCTATGATGAAAAGGAGGCTAAGAAAAAAGAAGTAGAAAATGGTTATAACTTTATTGAGGACAGTGGAAGAGGATTTAGAAGAGTTGTAGCTTCTCCTAAGCCTATAAAAATAGTTGAACTAGATACTATTAAGAAATTAATAGATGATAAGACTATTGTTATTGCTTGTGGAGGTGGAGGTATTCCAGTTATTAAGACTGAAAAAGGATATGAAGGAATAGATGCTGTAATAGATAAAGACTTTGTATCATCTCTACTAGCTAAAGAAATAGATGCGGATGTACTTCTTATTCTTACTACTGTGAAGGAAGTTTCTATTAATTTTAATAAGAGTGATGAAAAGAAACTTCATGTTACTACAGTAGATGAGGCTAAGGAATATATTCTAAATAATGAATTTGGCGTAGGAAGTATGCTTCCTAAGATTGAGGCTTCTTTATTATTTGTTACAAATAATGATAAAAAAGCAATTATCACATCATTGTTAGGTGCTACTGATGCATTAAATGGCAAAAGTGGTACAATAATAAAATATAGTAAGGAGAAATAAAATGGACAAAGAAAAAGACAATGTAAAAAAGACTAAACCAAAATCAAAGTTTAAATTATCAGCGTTTTCGATAATAATGATTATATTGGTTCTAGTTAGTGTTATAACTTGGTTTATTCCATCAATAACACCAGCTAAGTTCTCAGATATAATTATGGCACCAGTAAGAGGGTTTGCAGATGCTGCAGATGTTTGTATATTCATAATAATTTTAGGTGGATTTTTAGCGATTGTACAAAAGACAGGGGCTTTAGAGTCTGGTATTGCTACTCTTGTTAGAAAACTTAAAGGAAAAGAATTATGGTTAATACCTATTCTTATGTTTATATTTTCTATAGGTGGTACTACTTATGGTATGCTTGAAGAAACAGTAGGATTTTATTTATTACTTGCAGCTACTATGGTTGCAGCAGGATATGATACATTAGTAGGATCTGCTGTTATTCTATTAGGTGCTGGAAGTGGAGTGCTTGGTTCTACTTTAAATCCTTTTGCAGTAGGTGCTGCTGTGTCAGCTCTTCCAGAAGGTATAAAGGCTAATCAAGGTGTAATATTATTCTTAGGAGTATTACTATGGCTTACTGCTTATTTAATATCTGCATTTTTTGTAGTTAAGTATGCAGAAAAAGTTAAGAGGGAAAAAGGATCTACTTTCTTATCTCTTCAGGAACAAAAATCTATGAAGGAAGAATTTATAGATAAAGAGTTTAAGAATGAGGTTAAATTAACTGGTAGACAGAAGGCTGTGCTTATAGTATTTGCACTTACTTTTGTAATTATGATATTAGGATTTATTCCATGGGTAGATTTTGGATTGATTTCTGAAAAGGTTGCAGAAGCAGGTACTCACTGGACTTCATTCTTAACTGGTACTTGTTTTGGATGGTTCTATTTCCAAGATGCTGCTACATTATTTCTAATAATGGGAATAATTATTGGTGTTATTGGAAAACTTAAGGAAAGTGAAATTGTTGAAACATTTATTAAGGGTTGTGGAGATATAATAGGAGTTGTTCTTATTGTAGCTGCTGCTAGAGGTATAAGTGTTATTATGACTTCTACTGGACTTGGTAATTATATTATAACTAATTCTATTAATGCACTTAAGGGTACAAGTGGAGCTATATTTGCACCAGTTGATTATTTACTTCATGTTGGACTTTCTGTATTAATACCATCTAGTTCTGGTATAGCGTCTCTTTCTACTCCAATTGTAGCACCAGTTGCAAATGGTATAGGATTAAATCCATCAGTTACTATTATGATATTAGTAGCGGCTAATGGTCTAGTAAACTTAATTACTCCTACTTGTGGAGCTATAATGGGTGGACTTGCTTTAGCTAAGGTTGACTTTACTACATGGGTAAAGTTTGCTTGGAAGATTATACTATGTATTGCTCTTGCATCTATGATTATTTTAACTGTTGCAATGATAGTATTATAAATAATATTAAATATTGTTTAGTAAGAACGATGAACTTTAGGTTCATCGTTTTGTTTTATTAGGATTTATGAATGTAAAGGATTTAAGTTTAATGGTTGCTTATTTATAAAATAATGTTATAATTTACTAGTATTAAAGGTGGTTAGAATGTTTATATTTATATATTTTTTATTAAGTGGGATTACTATAACTTATGGGTTATATTTTATTATAACTAGTTTATTTGCATTTAAGAAAAGTAAAGTTATAAAAGAGTTAAATCCATCTACTTATTTTTCTATATTAGTAGCGGCTCGTAATGAGGAGAAGGTTATTGGTAATTTGATTAAGTCTTTAAAGCAACAAGATTATCCTAAGGAGTTATATGAAATAAATATCATTGTTAATAATTGTGATGATGATACTAAGGGGCAGGCTATTAAGGCTGGAGCAAATGTTATAGAGTGCACTGCTAAGACTCATTCTAAGGGGGAAGTTTTACAGTGGATTATTAAGGAGTTTAAGAGTAGGAAGGGTATTGATGCTTATGTGGTGTTTGATGCTGATAATGTAGTACATCCTGATTTTCTTAAGAATATGAATACTTCTTATTTAAATGGTATTAAGGTAGCTCAAGGGTTTAGAGATACTAAGAATATTAGTGATAGTTGGCTTAGTTCTTCTTATGCTTTATATTATTATTTTTTGAATTTCTTTTATAATAAAGCTAGAATTAATATGAATTTATCTGCATCTCTTAATGGTACGGGGTTTTACTTTGATAAGGAAATAGCACAGAAGTATTTTAAGACTAAGACTATTACAGAGGATATGGAGTTTACTGGTATTTGTGCTATTAATAATATTAAGATTGGGTTTGTAGAAAATGCTGTAACTTATGATGAGCAAGCAACTGGGTTTAAGGAGTCATGGACTCAAAGAAAAAGATGGTCTATTGGTATAATGGCTTGTACTAGAAGGTATTATAAGAAGTTATTTAATAGTATATTTAAAAAAGGAAGTTTTGCTTCATTAGATATTTTGCTTGTATATTTGTCTTCTTTTATTCAGGTATTATCTTTTATATTGTTACTTGCATACTGCATATATACAGTATCTAGTATTAGTTTAATTAAGGTAACGTTTGTTTTATTATTTATAAATATACTTTTGTTTGTAAGTTTTTATATTATTAGTTTATTTGTATCTATATTTGTTATTAAGTATTATAAGAAGGATATTAAGGCTTGTTTAAAGGGGGTAATATTCTTTACTATATTTATGTTTACATGGATACCTATAAATATTGTTTGTTTATTTACTAAGAAGATTAAATGGTACCAGATTAAACATCATAGGGATATAGGAATAGAATCTTTAACTAAATAAAAGTAAGCATTTGCTTACTTTTTCATTTGAACTTCTACTTTATTATTTGGAAGTTTTATACCTTGTTTATTAAGTGTATTTATTATGTCTTCTAACAGATTGAATTTTAGTGTTTCATAGTCGTCTGTGTTTACCCAGACTCTAGTAGTAAACTTTAGTACATCTTTATCGTATGAACTAAGTCTTACAAATGAGTTTTGAGTGTCTATTATTTCTTTATGATTAGTTATGATTTTGTGAAGAATTTCTTTTATTGTTTCTACATTATTGTCTATGGATACATAAATATCTGTATCTAGTCTTCTTTTTTTAGCTGAACTATAGTTAATTATTGTTTCATTACATAATGGACCATTAGGTATTACTATCTTTTTATTATCTGAACTATAAAGAATAGTATGGAATATAGTAATAGATTCTACTGTTCCTTCATCTTTATGTGTACTTATATATTCACCTACTTTAAATGGTTTAAATAGAAGTATCATTAGACCACCAGCTATATTAGATAGTCCTCCTTGAAGGGCGAGTCCTAAGGCTATACCACAAGATCCAAGTAATGCTAGCATACTTGTCATAGGGATACCTATGTAACTTAGTATAGTAATAAATAGTATTACTTTGCATGCTATGTTTACAAAGCTAAGTATAAATGTTTGAACACTCTTTTCTAGTTTTGAAAATCCTTTACTTTTACCTAGCAATCGTAGTAAGAATTTTATTAATGCATAACCTATTATTAGTATTAGTAGCATAATAAGTAGTTTAAAGCCTACTGTTATACATTTGTTTAGTATTATTTGTAATGTTTTTTCCATATATATATATTTCTCCTTTATAATTATTATACTACATAATTAAAAATAAGTGGTAATTATTATTTATTATCTGTGGTATAATCATATGAGGTGAGTAGTATATATGAAGAGTAATAAGATTAAGACAATTTTCATTATTATATTAAAAATAACTATGTTTATATTTCTTTTAGGATTGCAGTTATTTTTAATATATGTATGTTTTGCTATATTTAATAAATATATAGTTTGGTTAGTAGGTGGGTTTGCTATATTAACTCTTATTATTATCATTTATATTATAAATGATAATAGTAATCCTATGTATAAGATAGCGTGGTTAATTCCTATATTAGTGTTTCCTATATTAGGTAGTGTTTTATATTTATATACTAATAATGAGATTATGATTAAGGGTATTATTAATAAGCAAAGAAAGGTTCTTAAGGGGAGTGTTTCTTATGCTGTTTTAGATAATGATGTAATGGGTGAATTAGATAGGGATAATAGGTATATAGGTTCTTTATGTACTTATATATATAAATATGGGACTTGTCCTACATATAAGAATACTGAGTGTATGTATTTAGAGATAGGTGAGGTTTATTTTGAGGAGGTTAAGAAGGAACTTTTAAAGGCTAAGAAGTTTATATTTATGGAGTTTTTTATTATAGCTGATAATAGTATGTGGTGTGAGATATTAGAGATTCTTAAGGATAAGGTTAAACAGGGTGTTGAGGTTAAGGTAATGACTGATGGAATAGGTTCTTTGTTTACTTTACCTTATGGTTATGAGGATGTTATTAGGTCTTATGGTATAGATATTAAGATATATGCTCCTTTAAAGCCTTTATTATCTGGTTATCATAATTATAGGGATCATAGGAAGATAATTGTAATAGATAATGAGGTTTCTTTTACAGGGGGTATTAATATAGCTGATGAATATATTAATAAGAAGATTAAACATGGACACTGGAAGGATACTGGTATTAAGTTAACTGGGGAAGCTACATTTAATTTTACTTTGATGTTTTTACAAACATGGAATCTTATGAGTAGTAAGCCTACTATGTATAGTAAATATTTAGGCAGTAAGAGGGAAGTTAAGTGTAATAGTTTTGTTACTCCTTATGGAGATAATCCTTTTGATAATGAGAATATAAGTGAGCAAGTATATTTGGATATTATTAATTATTCTTGTGATTATCTTTATATTACTACTCCTTATTTAGTTATAGATTATACTATTACAGAGGCTTTGAAGCATGCTTCTAAAAGAGGGGTGGATGTTAAGATAATAGTACCTCATATTCCTGATAAGAAGTTTGTTTATTACTTAGCGGTATCTTATTATAAAGAACTTACTGATGCGGGTGTTAAGATTTATGAATATACACCAGGGTTTATACATGCTAAGATGTTTGTATCTGATGATACAAAGGCTGTAGTAGGTACTATTAATTTAGATTATAGAAGTCTTTATTTACATTTTGAATGTGGTGTTCTTTTATATAAAGATAAGAGTATTAAGAGTATTAGAGATGACTTTATAAGAACTCTTGATAAGTCTATGGAAATAACTAAAGAGAAGTATAAGAAGATTCCATTATATAAGAAGATATTTGGTAAAATATATAGGTTTATAGCGCCTCTTTCATAGAGGTACTATAAGTTTTTGTTGCTATAATAGGAGAAATGTAGTATAATATGTAAACATTTAGGGGGATACATATGAATAGTACAGATGAATTTTTAAATGAATTATATGAAGATTATTATTTACAATGCGAAGCTTTTTGCAAAGAATTTGATCAAAATAACGATGCATTTAGTTATTTATATGAAGATAAATTTTATAAGGAATATTATTCCAATTTCGATTTTAGTGATGGTAATAGAGATAAAATTATATATGAATATTTAAAAGAAATAACTAAGGTTGTTAAATATTTGGGAAATGATAAATTTTCAGATGATGAAAAATTACTTAATTATTTAGAATATTTTAGAATTTATGTTATGTATTTGCCTTATAAAGATACAACAGATTTTCCTTATTTAACACATGAATCTAGATTTAATGCTGCCTTGCTGGGGCAAGGAACTTGTGTGGGACAATCTAGGTTTTTAATAGATTTATTAAGACTTTCTAATTTTAAGAAATATGGAAATTTTGAGTTTTGTAAA
The DNA here is from genome assembly GCA_036653735.1 of Bacilli bacterium. Taxonomy (GTDB): domain Bacteria; phylum Bacillota_I; class Bacilli_A; order RF39; family UBA660; genus CAVCAD01. Next base: position 15,979 of record JAVVTI010000014.1, read on the forward strand.
ACTAATGTAGGTCATGTTCATTCTTTTATTACAGGAACTGATTTAAATACTGGTGAGAATATAAGAATTGATCCAGTTATATATAGAGGAACTGGTATAAGTATTGAACAATGTTTAGTTAATGAAAATAATAGGTTTCTAAGTGATTTTTTTATAGATCAAAGTCAAATATTTGTTTCTAGACAGAGAGCACTTAATTTTATTATTAATGAATGTAACATTTTAAAGGATAATGATTTTGATATTATAGGATTTAGTGAGGAATTAATTAGTAAATGTAATTTTGATGAGGGATTTAATTCTGGATGTATAACTTTTGATAATAAAAAAGTTGATATAGGTAAAATATTTGAAATATATTGTTTTTTATATGGAATCAAATATAATTATATATGTAGTGAAGATAGAAGAAATACAATATATTCTATATATATTAAGGATAAATTATATCAATACAATTTTAGAAGTATGTACATAGATGAAAATATGTCTAGAAAATATTGTAAAATTTCTAAAAATAGTATTAAATAATGAAGTTGTAAGATATAATTATATCAAGAGGTAATTTGTTAATGGAAATAATTAAAGTAATTATACTAGGTATTATAGAGGGAATAACTGAATGGTTACCAATAAGTAGTACTGGTCATATGATATTATTTGATGAGTTTATTAAACTTTCTTTTAGCGCAGAATTTAAAGAAATGTTTTTTGTGGTTATTCAGTTAGGAGCTGTTGCTGCTGTTGCTGTTATATTCTTTAAAAGGCTGTGGCCTTTTAAAGAAAGTAAAAGTGAAAGTAAAAAGACATGGAATTTATTATTTAAGATAGTGGTAGGGTGTTTACCTCTTGCTATTGTAGGATTTTTATTTGATGATTTTATTGATAAGTATTTTTATAATTATATAGTAGTTGCTCTTATGCTTATTATATATGGTATTATATTTATAGTAGTTGAAAATAAGTGTAAGGATAAGAGTTTTAAGGTTACTGATATTAATAAGATGTCTTATAAGACTGCTTTTATGATTGGATTATTTCAGGTATTATCAATTATACCAGGTACTAGTAGAAGTGGGGCTACTATTATAGGAGGAATGTTACTTGGAACATCTAGGACTGTTGCAGCAGAGTATACTTTCTTTTTAGCACTTCCTGTTATGCTTGGAGCTAGTTTACTTAAAATAATTAAGTTTGGTTTTGTTTTTAGTAGTATAGAAATAATATGTTTAATAGTAGGGGTTATTACAGCTTTTGTAGTATCATTATTAATTATTAAGTTTTTAATTAATTATATAAAGAAACATGATTTTAAAGTATTTGGTTATTATAGAATATTCTTAGGACTTATAGTTCTTTTATATTTTTTAATATTTTAGGAGGATAGAATGCAGTCATTTATTATATCGTTTATGAATAGGTTTGGTTATATAGGAATATTATTACTTATTGCTATAGAGAATATTTTCCCACCAATTCCATCTGAGGTTATATTAACTTTTGGTGGTTTTATGACTACGTATACCAAGTTAAATGTTCCACTTGTTATTGTATTTTCTACAATAGGTGCTGTAATAGGAGCTGTTGTTCTTTATTATGCTGGTAAATTATTAAATGAGAAGAGACTTAAGGCTATAGTTAGAGGTAAGACGGGTAAGATTCTTAGATTAAAAGAAAATGATATTGATAAGGCTGGTATTTGGTTTGAAAAGAAGGGTAATAAGGCTGTATTTTTTGGTAGGTTTGTACCTATTGTTAGAAGTCTTATATCTATTCCTGCTGGTATGAGTAATATGCATTTTGGTAAGTTTATAGTTTTTACTATTTTTGGTTCATTAATTTGGAATACAGTTCTTGTTTATTTAGGAAGTATTTTGGGTAATAAGTGGACTATGATAGTAGATATTATGGATAAGTATTCTACTATTACTTTGATTGTACTTGTTTTAGTATTTGTAATATTTGTTATATATTTTATTAGTAAACATAAAAAAGAAAGTAAGTAATACTTCTTTATAATCTTTTATTATTTATCATAATATTGGCTGGGTCTATATTTGTTTTTATAGTAGACTGACCTGTTAGGCTTGTTAGGTAATCATTAAATGAATCATATGAGACTTGAGAGTAATTATTATTAAGTAGTATACTTAGTAATAAAGGGTTTATGGTTTTTAGTATATCTGATGGCCATAAGGCAGAAGGTGTAAATAAACAAGCGTTACCATTATTGATAAACTGGGTATATGCTGGATCTATAAGTATATATGAAAGGTGGTCATTTGCAAAGTAGGATACTATAATAGCTTCATGTTCTTTGATACCTAGTAGATCATTTGTATTAAATATAGAAGCACATATTTTTTGCTTTATAAGTTTTTCATATATATTATGAGAAATTAGTTTGCATAGTCCTTCTGTAGATGCAGAAATAAGTTGTACTTGAGACATTTCTTCAGATATTATTTGATTTATTTGCATAAGTAATAATGTTTCATCATTATCTTTATTTATGTTTAACATTTTATAGTATAGTTCATTTTTATTCATTTTACTCCTTTAATTTTGATCTTATCAGCAATCTTTTTAGCTTTTACATATCCATTATTTTTATTTGCAAAATATATAATTTTATCTTCATAATTCATATTATCATTATTACCCATATGTGCAATTTTTGCACATGTGATATTATCTTCAAGTTCTTCTTTATAAATATTATATATATATATATATATTTTGTTATTACAGTTCTATCGACTGTGAACAAATTTGAAATAGCGTTACTATTTAACCAAACATTATCATTTTGTAACATTATCTCTATATTTTATATTTTTCTAATTGTTGTTTTCTTCTAAATATTTTTGATACATTTCATCCATACTTGAAATATATTCTTGATCTTGTTTTATTCTAAGTTTTTCATATTCCTTTTCTGCCTTCTCTATAGCTTTTTTATGAGATATTTTACCTGAATCAGTTAAAATATTTTTCTTTCTATATTTTAGCAAGTCATCAGCAACCTCTATCCATTGATTCATAGTCATTACTTTTTGTTCTTTAGTTTCTGCTTCTGCAACATCTAAAAATAAATTTGTTAAATCATTTAGTTTCACTAATTCGTTTTTCTCTAAATAATTTTTGGCAATACTAATATCATACCTCATTATCTTTCCATCAGGTGAATTTTTCCAACTAGTTAAGCCCATATGAACCTTATCACTATTAACTCTTTCATATATTAATTCTGCTGCAGTTTTACCAGTAATTGCATAATGTAATTTGTTCTGTACTATCTTAAAAAATGTATAGGCTTCCTCAGATTTTTTATTGTAATCAATACTTGTACTTTCAAAAACATCTGTAATTTTTTGATATTGTCTTCTTTCGGATAATCTTATTTCCTTAATAGTTTGTAGTAATTCATCGTAATAGTCTTTACCAAATTTAGGACCATTTTTCATTTTTTCAACATCAATTACAAAACCTTTTATCATGTAATCTTTTAATATTTTAGTTGCCCATATTCTAAATTTTGTTGCTTTTTTTGAATTAACTCTATAACCAACTGCAATTATTGCATCTAAATTATAGAATTCTAGTTCTCTATTTACACTTCGATTTCCCTCTTTTCGAACTATTTCCATTTTGGAAACAGTTAAATTTTTATCAAGTTCTTTATCCTCAAAAATATTATTTAAATGTTTATTTATTGC
>JAVVTI010000015.1:0-18458 GCA_036653735.1 Bacilli bacterium
AGTTTTGTAACAATTTGTAATTATTTATGTAAAAAACATCAGTTTACTAATATATATATTTAAATAGTAGATTTTTTATATTTAATAGTTTATAATATATGAAAAGGAGAAGTAAAGTGGAAAAATTAAATATTAATCAAGATAAATGTATTGGTTGTGGTATGTGTGTAGGACAAAATAGTGAATACTTTGATTTTAATGATGAAGGTAAAAGCTCTGTTATAAAAGAAAATATAGAATCTCAAGATAAAAGAGATTTATTAGATATAATAGAAATGTGTCCAACAGAAGCTATAAATATTGATGAAGAATAAAAAATTATATAGATTCGCTATATAATTTTTTTATTTCTTTAATAGTAAGTCTTCTATACTCACCTAATTTTATATCTTCAAGAGTAAGAAATGAATATCTTATTCTTTTTAATTTAATTACTTTATATCCTAAGGAAGCAAACATATCCTTTACTTCGTGATTTCTTCCTTCAGTTAAAATAATATTAGCATAACTTTTATTATTATATTTATCTATTTTTTTAATTTTTACTTTAGCTTCTTTAGTTTTAACATTATTAATTACTACGCCATGAACTAAACTATGAACCGCTTCTTTATTAAGAATACCCTCTATTTTTACTGAGTATTCCTTTTCTATATTCCCACTTGGATGTGTTAACTTATTTGTTAATTCTCCATCATTAGTTAGTATTAATAACCCAGTTGTATCATAATCAAGTCTGCCTACTGGATATATCTTTTTCTCAGTATTTATAAGTTCTGTTACGGTCTTTCTATTCTTTTCATCCTTAGTAGTACATACTACACCTGCTGGTTTATTAAGTATATAGTATTCTTTCTCTTCCTTCGCAACTGGAATACCATTAATAGCTATTTCTTCATTTCCTTTTACTATGTATCCCATTTCCTTTATAATAACTCCATCAACACTTATTTTACCTTCTTTTATAAGTTCTTCACTTTTTCTTCTAGAAGCTATTCCCGCACTACTCATATATTTTTGTAATCTTTCCACTATTATTTCCTCGCTTTACTTGCTTATTATAATGTACTACTTCCAAAAATACAATAGTTTTCTAGCATTAAGTGTATTAATAGTTTTATTAGATTTATATATTTTTTCTCTTAAAAATAATTTATTATTAATAATAATGTTTATATGACCTATATTATTTTTTATTGGTTTCTTATAAAACACATAGTTAATTTTTATATTATCTTTTTTACTTAACATTATATTTACATCATTCTTAATGTAAACACGATAATTCCTATATTTCTTATTATTAATAACAAAGTTACTTTTATCTAATATCTTATAACTAGAATATTCTTTAAAAGTTTTTTCATACAAAGCTTTATGATAATTAAATTGATCAGGCTTTTTAAGTGTTACTATTATTAACTTCTTATTATTCTTCCTTGCTGAAGAAACTAATAAATGTCCACTTGATGGAGTATATCCAAGTTTACCACCAGTTGTAAACTTATAAGAAGATAGTAGTTTATTCTTATTGTACCAAATATATGTACTTAAGTCAGTCTTTACTTTATATTTTCTAGTACTAGTTATTTGTGCAAAAGTTTTATTATTCATAGCATATCTCATAAGAAGTGCTAAGTCATATGCACATGAATAATTCTGAGTTTTTTCATCTAATCCATGAGGATTATTAAATATAGTATTTTTCATATTAATTTGTCTTGCTTTTTTATTCATTAAGTTAATAAACTCTTGATAAGGCTTTACATTATTTGCAATTATATTAGCAGCATCATTTCCACTTACTAAATTTAATCCATATAATAGTTCTTCTAATGTAAATGTTTCTCCCTTTTTAGCATAAATCATACTTCCATCTACTTCATCTATCTCAGAGTTTACTGTGTACTTATCAGTAAGCTTAGCATTTTCTATAGCTATAATAGATGTCATTATCTTAGTAGTTGATGCTATAAGAGATCTATCGTTCATGTTTTCCTCTTCTAATACCCTACCACTTTCACCATCCATTACAATATAACTACTCTGTGCTTTCAAAGTATTACATGTTAAAAATAAGAGTATAAACAATATTATCTTCATATAATATTGTTATGATAAAAAAACAAATAAAATTACTTATTTGTTTTTTCATAATTATATAATCCATGTAATTTCTCTTTAGTTACACCATCTAATTCATTTACTATCCATTTATTATCTATCTTAGTTAAATTAAACTCTGCTGTATAATCAATCATTTTATCAGTTTTTTTCATCTTATCTAATTGATATTTTAAAAACATATCTTCATTATATACTCCATCTTTTTGAAATTCCTCAGTATGTTCTTTTAAGTATATACTAGCATCTTCTTTAGCTTTATATAGATCATATACACTTAGTTTTACTTTAACAACCGCTGTATCCTTAGTAATATCCTCACTTAATACTTTATATTTAATATGCTTATATTCTCTTTTAACTGCATCTACATATAAAGTAGTATTCTCAGTAGATAAACCTTCAGCTTTAGCACTAGTATTTAAATCATCAACTACTGCACTATCTAACATTTGATACCTATCAATAAATTTTTTAACCTCAGCTGTAGGTATTTCTTTTTTCATACAGCCAGTACTAAGAACTAGAAATGTAAATAATAATATAATTTTTTTCATCTTTTCACCTAAGAATATTATTTACTATTTTTTAAATATTATACAACAAATAATTTAATAACATTTAAAAACTCTTTATGTTTATTAGAAAATGTTTTTTTAATGTCTATTAATAAGTCTTCATAACAATTATTTGTTGTACTTTTTTTATTAAACCATTCATAATAAAGATATTCTATCTTTATACTATCATCTTTATATTTATTTAAATTAAAAAGTATTTCCTTTATTATTTTAGATTCACTTCTAAGTAAAAAATTATATTTATAATACTTTTTAACTTCTTTATAACCTATTGTAGTAGTTTTAAGTGATGAAGATAACTCTATTATTTCTATTTCATCCTCTATATTAAGTCTACTTCTTCTTAAAATATTTCCCTTACTATCAAACATAATACAAATAGCATCATATCCATTTGTTATAGAACATGCATACTCTATTTTTTCATATTTCTTCTCATTATATACCTCAGTTTTATCTTTAATAAGTTGTAATAATTCTTTATCAACTATTATATTTCCCTTTAAAAATAAATTATAAGTTTTATCAGCTACTTTAACTAAAGGAGTTTTCCTAATAAGATCAAGTATATCTGTTTCATTCCAATCAAAGAAATCAAATAATTTTTTATTAAAGTTTACTTCTATATCATAAATATTTAACATATGTTTCTCCTCTTCTTCTTACATAAATATATTATTAACAATATTCCAGGTATAATACAAATACACTCAGGTTTTGTTACTATATATTTAATATATTCAAAGAAACTATAATTCATATTAAGAAGTACTGCATATAGAATAATAAATGTTAAAGAAACTGATGTTAAAATTATACTCATTAAAAAAACAAATATTTTACATAGCATTATTAATACCTCTCTATATATATATTTGTTTTTCTTATAATTATTAATTAATATCATCCAATAGGTAAATCATCCCAACCCATTATATTTGTAACCAAATTAATAAGCGCTGGTAACATAAATATAAATAGAACAACTGCAAATCTTATAGCAAGATTTTTATATGCTTTTTTTAAGGCGTCTTTATCTTCTGCTGCGATTGCTTTTGCAAAGTCCATCATAGATAGAACAATAACTATAATAGGAGCAACTATTTTAATACCTAGAAATATCTCATTAAGAATTTTTATTAATTCAGGACTTAATATTTCATTTGTACCAGTTATAAATTGTTCCATATCTTCTCTATTAGTAACAGACCCATCTGATGCATTAATACTACCAGAAATAGAAGAATCATGATCAAATTTTTTAGCAACAGATATACTCATTTTTTGAAGGCCAGATACACCAATATCAGAATACTCAAAACTGCTCTCTGGACATAGAGTACCTTCAAACATTGATGATTTAAAATCTTTTTCAATAATTTCTTTAGTTGCTTTACTAGATTTTATACCTGTTAAATCAGACTGTACCTTGTTATCAGACCACCATAGCAAATATTCATCACTAGTTTCTTTATTATAAATACATTTATGTGCTTTATTATCAATTGGCTCTCCGCCAGCTGATATATTTTCTTTTTCTTTATCATCCTGAACTTTCTTAATTTCCTGCACTTTCATTAGTGATGGATGAACCGATGAATCAAACGAAGATGTTTTTTTAAACATCCAATTCATAGTTTTAGTGTCCATAGAGTAAGAAATTGATACACACGGTAAAAGTTTACCTTTATCATCAATAATATCCTTAACAACTATAGATTTTTCTAGATCCTTAAATACATTTTCTGATACATTAAATACCCCTTCGTTTCCAGGAGCTTTAACAACTTTTAATGACGGAATATTAAAATCATAGTTTAATTCAAGTTCTACCTTTGTTGAATGCATTTTATTATCATAAAGTGTTGCTTTATAATTACAAACTATACTAGATGCATTTACATTATTATAAAATAGAAAACAAGTCATAAATGTTAGAATAAATGTTAAAGTCTTGTATAAGTTCTTCTTTTTCATATAAGTTCCTCTTTTCTTTATTTTACAATATTTTATTATTATCTTCAAGTACTATTTCATTATTATCTTCAATCTTTACATTATTTATAGAATCAAATCTTTTTGTAATCTTTTCTGTTGTTATATGGATATCTTTAACATCTTTACTAACACTATCTATATTTCTTGATAATTTATCCCATCTAGTCTTATATTTATCAAACTCTTGACCTAGTTTATTTAACTCTTCATGTATAATACTTGTATATTTATCTCTTTCCATACCCATAAGTACTGCTTGTACTACTGTAAGCAAACTCATAAGTGTTGTAGGAGAAGTTATCCACACTCTCTTTTGATAAGCATACTTAATAATGTTTGGATGGTATGCATTTATCTCTGCAAAGATTGCTTCAGCTGGTAAAAACATAATTGCTTGATTACTTGTTACTCCATCAATAATGTATTTACTGCTTATTGCATCTATATGTTTTTTAACATCATTTTCAAATAACTTTGTTTTATCATCCCTATCTCTTTGCCCTATACCTTTTTCTATCATATTTCTATAGTTCTCTAAAGGAAATTTACTATCAATTGCTATAGTACCTAAAGGTTCAGGTCCAAATAATACAGCATCTACAATAGTATTATTATTAAAAGAGTATTGAACCTGATATATTTTATCATTCTTAACTCCAAAAATACTTTCTAAAATATATTTTAGATTAACTTCTCCAAAAATACCTCTACTCTTTTTATCTGTCAAAATACTTTGAAGAGAAACAATATCGTTACTCAAATTATCAATTTTCTTTTGTGCTTCATCAATTCTAGCTAACCTTTCTAAAACACTTGAAAAAGTTTTATTAGTTTTTTCAAAGTTAACATCTAAACGTTCATTAACTCTATCATTTATTCTATTTAAACGTGTTTCTATTCTATCATTTAAATTCTCAAAATCTTTATTTAAGTCATGAGAAAAAGAATTCTTAAACTCACCTATTTCTTTAGTTAATGAAGTTTCGATCTTACCTAAACGTTCTGTTATGTTACTCTCATTAACTCTTTTTACTAAATTAATTATCTCTAAAATAATAAGTACAACCAAAAGTGTTAAAAAAATATAATTCATAATATACCTCTTATATATATTTTATCATTTATATATAGATATTACAATGTATGTATAATTTTTTAGATAAAAAAAAGAAGACACTCATAAATAAGCAGTTGTACATATACTTATAAAAAGTGTCTTCTTTTTATAGTATAACACATTATTACAAGGATTATACTAAAAGTAGTAACTTTTCTTGTAAGAATAAATATTTTAAAGTATAATAAAGTATAGAGAGGCATTATATGAATATTAAAATAGATTCAAGAAAAGTTAAAGATGGAGATACTTTTATAGCTATTGTAGGCAGTCTTAGTGATGGTCATGATTTTATAGAAGCTGCTATAAAAAATGGTGCTAAAAAAATTGTTGCAGAATATGGTTCCTACAGTGTTGAAACATTAATAGTTGAAAATACTAAAACTTACTTAGAAAAAGAATTAACAAAGTATTATAAAGATATTACCAAAGATATTAAGTTTGTTGGTATTACAGGTACTAACGGAAAGACTACCACTGCTAGTTTTATATATCAGTTATTAAATTCTTTAAGTATTAAAACTTCTTTAATAGGTACTACAGGTTTTTATTTGAATAATAATATCAAATATCTTGATAATACAACACCTGATGCTGTTGATTTATACTATATGATAGAAGAATGTAAAAATGAAGATATTAAAGTTATTGTTCTTGAAATAAGTTCTCATGCTCTTGTTCAAAATAGAGTTATTGGTATAACTTTAGATGTAGCATGTTTTACTAATTTAACTCAAGATCATTTAGATTACCATAAGACTATGGATGAATATTTAAAAGCTAAGCTATTAATTCTTAATAAGCTTAAGCCTAGTGGTAAAATTATAGTAAACTGTGATGATGCTTATTCTAAATATTTTTGTAATGGTAAAGAAATTTGTATTGGTAAAGACTCAAAAGATTTCTTAATTAAAAAAACTGATTTACAAGAAAATATTACTTATGTTGATTTTGAATATAAGAATATTATTTATAAAGTTACTTTAAACTTTAATATGTTATTTAATGTTTATAATTATATGATAGCACTTGCTGCTGTTAATATGTTAGGTATAAGTATTTATGATATTCTAAGTGTTAGTTCACTTCTTTATTTACCACATGGAAGATGTGAAACTATATTATATAAAGGTAATAAAATTGTAGTTGATTATGCTCATAGCCCTGATGCAGTCTTAAAAGTAATAAGTAATTATAAAGAAATATGTAAAGGTAATATCATCACCGTTATAGGTTGTACCGGTTCTAGAGATAGAGAAAAAAGACCTATAATGGCTTCCTTAGTTACTAAACTAAGCGATAAGGTTATTTTTACTGATGATGATCTTCATTATGAAGAAAGAGAATCTATTGAAAATGATATGTTAAAAGGAGATTTAATTAATAACTATATCTTTGTCTATGATAGAAAAAATGCCATTAAAAAAGCAATAAATATGCTTACTACTAATGATACTTTATTAATACTTGGTATGGGTCATCAAGACTATACATATGTAAAGGATAAAAAAATACCTCATAATGATATTAATGAGGTTAAAAAGAATTTAATTTAATTTCAATTTAATATTAATTAATTTTGATATTAAGTATGCAACTAATACTGCTAAAATTACTTTTATAAGTATAATTGGTGATGTTATACTTTCAAATAAATTAGTACCAATAAATCCCCAAAAATACACAAGTGGTATCTTACCTATAAGAAGAGCCACTAAGTATTTCTTAAAATCTACTTTAGTAAGACCTGCTGCTATGTTTATTGCAAAAGCTGGAAAAAAAGGTATAGCAAGCAATACTACTAACTTACCAAAAGTTAGTTTTTTTATTTTTAAAGCTAATTTCTTAATTATATTTGTATCTTTTAATAAATAATTAAATTTATTTGATAAGCCTTTTTGAAATATAAAATATGACATAAGACAGCCAAGAACTGTAAATAACCAAGATATTATAAACCCTATAATAGTTCCAAATGATAAAAAGTTTATTGTAATAAATATAGCAAGTGGTATAAATGGTAAAATAGATTCTATAAATATAAAGATACACCCTAAAATAGGTCCTAAAGAACCTATTTGCTCAATAAACTTAATTAATACTTCACTTATTTCATTCATTTCTCATTCTCCACATTAAGACATTATATGAGTATTATAACCAATTGCTTTTAAAAAAGTCGCCATTTTCTTACTTTGTACACCATTTGTACAATAAAAATAATAATTATCTTCTTTATTTAATAAAACATTATAGTTATATAATAACTTATCATAAGGTATATTAATAGAATTAGTTATATGATGGTTTAGATAATCTTTTCTATCTCTTAAATCAATAATTATTCTTTTCACAAGTTCACCCTATTAGTAAGTTATGAATAATGTTCAAAAATGTCTATTACTCATCTCCAAAAAAATCATCAAAAAATTGATCGTCAGTTATTTTATCCTTAACTACAATACTATCTACATCTACATTTATTTTAGGCTTAGATATTATTTCTTTAGTTTCTTCTTTTTCTTCTTTTATTTCTTTCATCTCTTTTATATTTTCTTTTTCTTTCTCTTCATCTTTTTTATTAATTTCTTTTACTTTTTCATCTATTTTTTGAGCTAAAGGATTAACTATAGTCTTTTGTTCTTCTTTTATTTCTTCTTTTTTAACTGCCATTTCCTTAGCCTTAAGTTTTTCTAATTCTTCTTCTTTTTCTAATTCTGCTATTTTCTCATCTATTTTTTTAACCCACTCATCTACATTTGGAGAAGAAGGTTTTCCTTGAACTTGTGAGCCTATTGGAGGTATCCCAGCAAATTTAGGAAAAGGCATATTATTCATATTAGGTGCAAAAGGATTAAATGCATCTTGTCCACTTTCTTTCTTTTTATCTAATACAAACTTTTTCAAATCAAACACTTTAGGATTAGATGTTTCTCTTGTAGGATATTTTGCCTTCTCATATTTTTTTCCATAATCTATTTTAAAATTTGGCGTAAACTTAGTCTTAAAAGGTTGATTTCTAAATCTTTTAATAAGTACTTCAAACTTCTTCATTTGTTGTAAATCACTTACAGTTACTAAAGGTCTTATAGGTTCACTAGGCTTATCTTTCTTTTCTTTTGGTTTTACATCACCACAAAGTTTACTTATTTCCTCAAGTGCTGCTAGTTCTGTTGTTATTAAGAATATTAAATTTCCACAGTTACCCTTAATAGTCTCTGCAATATCTTTACCATACTCTTTAGTAAGTTGTGAAAAGTTTTGTATAACAAAAGTAAACCTAATATTTCTAGAACGTGACGCAGTAATCATGGATTCTACGTCCTTAAGTGCTGGCATATTAGCAAACTCATCTAATACAAAATTAGTCCTATATTTAAGCTTTAAATCATCTTGATCATGAGCAACATCTATTAAGCACTCATAAACTTGTTTAATAAATATTGTCGCAAGTGCATGATATGTAGTTTTCTCATCATGTATTTTTAAGAATACAGCTGTTTTTTCTTTACCTATATCTCTTAAATCAAAATCTGAATGTGATAACATTTCAGATAAAATCTCACGTGATGAGAATATTCTTATCTTTTGTCTAAACACAGATAAAATACCACCCTTAGTTTCCGCTGGAGCATTAATAGTGTTTGATGCAGAAACATAAGCACTTGATAATTCTCCCTTAGATTGAAAATATTCCTTAATAAAATTAGAATTACCTAATCTTTCTTCTCCTATAGTAGCCATCATATTAATACTATTTAAATTAACTTGATCTTCCTCAGCATCTTCAAAAAGTCCTAGAGATAGTGCTGTAAAATAATCTCCTGCACTCTTTTCCCAAAAGGCATCTTGAGTTTTACTATCATGAAGTATATTATTAGCAAGGTCCTCTAATAACTCTGTTGCTTTATCTGTATTACCTTCTTTATATAATCTATATGGTAGTGAAAAAGGATTCCAAGCACTACCATTTTTAGGATCACGAAAATTTATAAGTATTACTTTATAACCCTTTTCCTTAAGCATTTGTGCTGTATCTTCATATATTTCACCTTTAGGATCAGTAATAATCATACTTTCACCCTTTTTAGCAAGTATTTTTACATACGGAAACATAATACATTGAGTTTTACCAGAACCACTAGCACCTATTATTAATGAATGATTCTCTCCATCATCAACCCAAGCATACTTACCATCATTTATAATAGGTACTCCTCCATATGGATAAGTATCATCAATTAATCTAATTCTATTAATTTCTTTTTCTTGTTTCATTTCTTTTTCATCCATCCATCTTGAATATCCTGCAGAATCTTTTTTCTTAGTTGTAGCTCCAAAACCTTTATCCATATCAAAAAACTTTGATGAAACACTCATAAAACTAGCCACTAATGCTAGAATATAAAATACAACCGTTGTTAATAAAAACTGTGATGTAAATGCTTTAAAAGGATTTAATCCAGAAAAATATCCATAGTTAGAAAACGTATGTAAATTAACTACTCCTATAGCAACTAAATATAATAGAAATACTGCAAATATACCAAATATAATAAAATCTTTTGAATCCGCTCTAAATTTAAACTTCATAAATAAATACCTCCTAGATAATTACATTATAAATATTTCTTTGTTTAATATTATTATATACTATTAACTCTTTTAAATCTATTAAAAAGTACATAAAATAAACAAATAAATATTATTAGTAGTACTAATAATCCTACTATAAGAGAATTTTTATTATTAAAAAACATAGCTAAATAATTTTTTGTATCACTTAATTCATACGTTATAGTAGCTTCAGGATCATTTTTATTAAATGTCCAGGTATATTTACCTAATAGAAAATTCTTCTTATTTGCATTTGTACCCTTTAATATATAATCTGAATATACATTAATAACAAGAGATTCTCCAGTATAATATTCATCAAAGGTAGCAGATCCAAATACATCCTGCATATCACTATATACTACTTTCTTATCAATATAATCTTTCTTTCCAAATACCATTTTAAATATATTATCTTTTTTAAAACTATCTATAGTACTTGTTTTAGAATAATGACCAATAACATGCTTCCCCTGAGTACTCACTTTATCTAAAGAATATAAAGAATCATATTCGTTTTTAAATTTATTTTTCAAAAATATAAAGTACTCTTTATCAGTCATATCATAATATTTTATTAATTCTTTATATTCTTTTATTTCAATTGTTTCTTTAACATTTTTATCTGATAAAATAGTAACGTTATATACAGTTGAACAACCAGTTAAAATAAACAAACAAATTATAAGTACTATTATTTTTTTATACATAGATTTCCTCCTTTTAGAATGATGAATATCTACAATTATTGTTTATATCCTTACCAACAGTTTTAAGTATATATGGACAAGGATCAACAGCTATTGAATTAATATTAACTTGAAAATGTAAATGGCATCCTGTACTTCCACCTGTTGTACCTTCTTTTCCAATTACTTGTCCAGCTTTTACAGTATCTCCTACCTTTAAAGGACTTAATTCAACCATGTGCATATAAGTAGTAGAAATATTTTTATCATCCTTCAAACCATGATCAATTATTATATAATTTCCTGCACCAGAATTAAATGTAGAAAGTACAACTGTTCCATCAGCAAAGGAATATATTGGTGAATTACAACCTTCGGTAGCTGTTAAATCTATCCCATAATGCATACGCATATCATTATGAATTGGATGCAAATGCATTCCAAAATCTCTTCCTCCAGTGGAGAAGCTACCCAAAGGCAATGATGTTCCATCCATATTAACATAATTTTGACCGTCATATCCACTTGGAGCAGTTTTATATCCTAAAACTTCATTCATTTCATTTTCTCTTAAGAAAATATCTGTCATTATATTTTTAATTTCTTTAGGCGTCTTTTTGCTGTCAAAAGAATATCCAGTATTTTGAAATCTCTCATAATGTGTATATATAAAACCATTTTGATAATTAAAGTCTTCATTAAATTCCGAATCTTTTTCTTCTATTATTTTGTCAGCTTTCTCTAAAAAGTCTTTCATATCATCAGTAAAAATTACTGGTGAAAAACATTTTTCAGTACCACTTTTACTTTCTAATTCAATATTCTTGTATTCTTGATACCTATTAGCAATAGTTTCACCAAAAAGTAAAAAAAGTTTATACCTAGTGTCATCTAGTAAATATGTGTTTATTTCCTCTAGTTCACAGGTATATCCGCCTTCTACTGGAATTTCTATATATTTATTGTATTTTTGATTCATATAATTAAACATCATAGAGTCGTAAACATTAATATTTTCTTTATTTATTATGTCATAGAGCATATCCATAACATCTTCTATATCATTTTCTCTTAAATCATCTCCCTCATAATGAGGACTATTATCCGTATATAATTCTACAAGAGTTGATATAATTAATCCAGGAGCAATTGTTACATTGTTAGTTTTAGTATTAATAGTTTTTTTAACTTTATCTATAGATTTACTTATTAATTTATTAAATTTTTGTTTATCTGTTGGTTTAAAAGTTTTTTGTAACCAACCCATAAATGAAGAAAATATATTTGCATTTTCTTCTTCTAATTCTTCAGTTGCATTAGTTTCATCAGCAAATATTTTATCCATTGTCTCATTATCCTCAAAATTGTTGATTTTCTGATCATACTTACCTACCATATCGTCCGGTGATACATTATAGCGTGAACTAAAAGGCTCTAACACGCTAAATTTAATAAATAGTATTAAAAAAACTATAAGAATTATGACTACTATTACTCCTAAAATTATCCATCCAGGTGGAGTAAAAAGCAAAAAATGCCATATTCCTCTTCTTAAAACTGATGTTACAGTTTTCTTTGCTACAGCTTTACCAGTTTCCTCTGCTACCTTTTTAGCCCCTTCTTTTGCTACTTTTTTTGTTCCTTCTTTTGCTGCTTTTTTAGTTCCTTCTTTTCCTAACTCCTTACCAGTTTCTCCAACAGCTTTACCAGATGATTTTTTTGTTAAACCTTTTTTCTTTTCCTCTAGTCCATCTTTCTTTTCAAGAGAACTATTAGGACCACTTTCATTAGAAACATCCTTAGAACCAAGTTTACTTTTCTCTTTACTTGCTTTTATTCTATTTCTTATATCATTTAATTCTTGACCCTGATTGTAAATGTTTTTTCCTTTATTATAGACATTTTGTCCAGAATTTTTAAGGCTTTCATCTACTGAAGGCTGCTCATTATTATTGCCATTATTATAATCATTATTCACTTGATAAAAACCTCCCTACTATTATAATCCTCCGCCTGAACCAAACGAATCAAGTTCTTCTTGTGATGCTATTACATTTATTCTCATTCTTCTAGAACCACAAATAAATAGTGCTTCTCCCTGATTATATCTTTTTATTGATTCTCTTTCTTGATCATTTAAATCTACCAAATAACTCAAATCATCTGTTGCTTGTTTTTTAAGTTGCATTACCAAATAGTAAGCAGCATTATCAAATATTGCTTTACCATGAACAATAACTTCAGGACTCGCAAAGTCAGTTGGTTGTTGAGTTATTATAATTGTTCCTGTATTATACTTTCTACTTCTTCTTTGAACCTGTGCTAAAAATTCTGCACCAAGTGTATTTTTATCAGCTAATAAGGTATGTGCTTCATCAACAAAAAGTATTGTATTTATACTTTTATCTAAACATAATCCCCATGCATATTTAAGTACATTAAAGAATAAAGCATTTCTTATATTAGTATCACTATTCATTAATTCTTTAATATTAAATACTATAAAATCACTTTTAGCTTCTATTGTAGTTTTTCCAGTAAAGTAATATCTTAATTCTTTTACGAATGGTCTAACTTTCATCTCTAATCTTTCAAGTACATCTTTTTCATGTGTCTTTTCATTCATTGAAAGTAATCTTCCTCTAATAGTTGCATATACATCATCAAATGTAGGAAAATCTTCAGACTTAAATTTAGTAAAATCAGTATCAAAATCAATTTTATATCTCTTATATGTTTCTTGTACTATTTCACTAAATAAGTTTAAAACATCTTCAGTTATATCTGGACTATAATACTTCATAAACGCTTTTAATGATTGAAGTGTCTTTGTAAGTATTGTATATCCTAATCCTTGTGCTATTTCTTCTTGATCTGCATCAACTATAACATCTAAAGGATTAACCATACCAAACGTACCACCACGACCTAAATCTATAAAGTCTCCTCCATAAAGTCTAGTCATATCTTCTAGTTCACCCTCAGGATCTATAGCTATAATCTTATGTCCATTTCTAATATTAGTTCTTAATAATATCTTAGCCGCTGTACTTTTACCACTACCACTAGTACCTAGCATAATCATGTTAGCATTATTTCTATTATTTTCTTTTTTAAATTGATATAAAAATTGATTAAATAAAACAACACCACCAGAAAAATCAACTCCTAAAAGGCATGAAAGACCTGGATCTTTAATACTATCAAATACAAATGGATACATAGCAGCAATAGTAGGTCCTGGTATAGGTGTTCCTATTCTTTCTTCTATGTCCGATGGAGCAAATAAAGGTAAAATACTTTTAAATACTTTTTCTTGTTCAAATCTTAGAACTACACCTCTCATCCCCATTGTATCTAAATAATTTTTAGTTTGCATTCTTTTTTTATCAAGTTCATCCTGAGTATCTGCTGAAACAACAACATGCATTTGAAAATCAAATATACGAGCTTGTGAAGCTGCTAGCATATTAATAAATTCTTCTATACTCTCATAATCTATTCTTAATTTTTCCTGCATTGTTCTATCACGTTCATCATTATATCTAGCTTTTAAATCTGCTATTTCTTTATTAAGCATCTTACTTAATATACTAAACTGTACTGGAATATGTTTAATAACTATCTTTACTCCAGCCATTTGTGTTAGTTGTGATAAATATCCTTCATAAATCATTTTAGGGTAATCAATAACAGTCATAATACACATATGTTTATTACTAACTATCATTTTATCACTTTTAAATTCTATTCCCTTAGGGGCTAATTGACTCTTTATATTCATTCGCTCATCACCGGTCCAAATTCCGCCGAATTTCCATCATTAAGAAATCCGTCTAATAATGTTCTAAGGTCATCATTACTTGTAGCAGTTGCTACTAATCCACAAGAAGCAAATCCACTTATTAAGTTTTGAACTCTCTTCTGAATTATCTCTGGTCTTTTATCCCTAAATAACAAATAGTACTCAGTATCCGTTACGCCTATTTCCTTATTCATAAACATATTGGCTTTATTCATATCTTGCATAATAAGTTTTCTAAGTACAGGTGTAGTTACACTATTAAATAGCAGTTGTAACTGAGATAAATAAATATTTATATCCACTGGTTTATCTGCTACCATTAACCAAAATTCATAATCGATAGTATTATATAAATTTTTAAGACTATCAATAGTATTACTTTGTGAATTACTATCAAGAATAAATATATTCTTAGGCTCAATTTTAACTCCAGTTACTTTAAAACCATTTTCTAACTGTATAGCTCCATTAACTATAGCTTTTATTGGTAACCAATTTTCTGCATATTTTTTTGCTTTCGCATCAATTTTTTTGTTCACTGTTGTACTCACTTCTCACACACCATCCTTTCCATGTATAAATCCTCCTACTTGAGTAAAAATCATAAATTTCTGTAATAAACACAAGTGTATTATGATAATTTTGTATTGGAGTTACTAACAATGCCGTTATAACTAAAGGAAACAATTTAATTATTAGCATAAGCGCAGTATTTTCCTTAAGTATAAATAACAGTATAAATGTAAGCCCAGCTCCACTACCTAATATAATCAAATCTATTGGCCTAAACATATTAAATATTAAAGCACTTTTCTTAGTATTAGCAGGAATTAAATAATTCATTTCATCACCTCTTTATTCTTTTTCATATATTATTAACCACCTATATTTCTGTTTCTTCTTGCTACTTTTGTACTATTAACTGCTGTTTCAAGTCTTGTTGCTTGACCAGGATCATTTTCAGTAACACCCTTGTTCTCAATAATTTGTTTAGCTTCATCAAGAGAAGAGGATTCAGAAATTCTTCTTGGTGCAATAGTTGCAGAAGAAGTACCTAAGTCTCTTGCTGTTCTCTCAACAGTTTCCCTCATTTCTCTAGAAGAAGCAAAGTCATCTGCATCCCTTATTGCTCTCTCAGCATCATTCATATCGACATAATTCTTAGATTTACTTCCAGCAATTGCATCATAGACAAGAGAATCTTTTATATTATTATAATTATCAGCAGAAGTTTTTCTAGCCTGCTCTACTTCATTGTTATATATAGATGACTTACCTTTTAGTTCAGAAAGTTCTCTCGATTGATTTGTTGATAACGGACCATGAACACTAGAAAGTTCCTTAAGTCTAGAACCCTTATTTTCATTAAATGCTCTAAGATTGTCTTCAGCGGCCTTAACTCTACTATCACGTCCTTGCCAAGATTGCATATCGCCCATTTTAACACCATTAACTTTATGGCCTTCAACAAGACTTTTAACTGCACTATCTGCAGCACCGACACTTTGTTTATATTTATTAACATTATCAATATCTTTTTTAGAGTTAGCATTAGCCTGTGTTAAATTATCTAATCCGTGTTGAGCATATTGACCTACTCCACCCATTCCATTAACTTTATCAACTAAGGCATTATTTTTACCAACTGAAGATACTTGACCTTTTACAAAGTCTCCTACATTTTTGCTTCTTGCTCCAGTAAATCCACCTCTAGCCATACCTGCTCCCGCAGCAGCTAAGGCATCACCAGTAGATAGCCCTCTTCTTTTGCCAACAATTCCGCCAGCAATACCACCTACCGCAGCTCCTAAGCCTGCTCCTACTAGTCCCTTTAAGAATCCTTTACCTTTGATACCTCCTTCACCCATATCTAAATTAAATAATTGTTTTAGAAGTTTTGGTAATTCTTTAGTAAAATAAAATATACCCATAACTAAAACAAGTTTTAACCAAAAACCAGTATCATTTGTTACAGACCAACCAAGTACTCCTTTTGCTAAACAAACAGCAAAGTAAACGGAAGCTAATTTAAAATACAAATCTAGATAAGCTCCAATATATGTTTTAGTAAAATTTTTAAAATATTGTTGTCCTCCTGGGTCCATATACATTAAAATTGGAATCGGTGATATTGCTTCCAAAATTTTTAGTTTTAATAATCTTACAACCATTTCAATAGCAAAACTAAAAAAATAAAATATTAAGAAAAATCCAGCTAAACCACTAATAATTGGCCAGTAATGTATTTCAGGAGATCCTACAAAAAGCATCAATGAATTAATGCTACCCCCCCTTGCTATGTTTTCATAGCAATCCTGAAAAGTAAGATTAGAATCTCCAACATCAAACCAGTTTATTGCTGACGCTATAGCTCCCTTAATACCTCCAGTATTAAGCCAACTATCAGCCTCATTATAGTTTACAAACGTCAAAAAAACTTGGTTTGCAAAAACTCTTCCGGCTGCTTCACCAGTCATTACTTTTCCTTCATCCCCCAAAATTAAATTAGCAATAACATTACTTCCAGCACCATCATCTGTTCCAACTGTTGCACTTTGAAATCTCGCAAATATTTCAAAAACATATGCCGAAGAAACAAGCATAACAAGAGAAATAACAACATTCATCAACATCTTAGATGCCCCTGACTTGCTATCTTTTAGTTTTTCAGGTTCAGCTACATATTGTAACAAAACAATAGCTAATCTAAACAACATAAACACAGCTACTACTGTTTGTATTCTTTCCATAATACCAGGGATCGAATTAAATAAACTGTTAGCTGTATTTCCTGGTTCAGAAAATGCACTTAAATGTACAATTTCATTAAATAAATTGTATGTCGCTCCCGCTATTCCGTAAATAACACTATCAACCGCTAAGCATATAGTTTGAAATGTTGATGCTATCCACATAGAACTACAAAAAGAATTTATTAAAATGCTCATAATTCACCATAATCCTCTACTTAGTAAAATTATATCATAAAAAAAAAGCAATATCAAACTATTTTCTCTGTTTTAATTGCTAATTTATAATTGTTTTTATAAATACTTTTTTTCCTATTGACTGTCAACAACATTTTTACCAATAGAATTTAAACAACCGTTTTGGAATGGATTATTAACGCATTGACCACATTGTTTAAAGTCATCTCCACCTACTAGCGGCATAACTAAACCAACTATTGTAGCTACTAAGAAAACAACAACTGCTGCTATCATTTTCTTTATAAGTAAACCTTGTGCCTTTTTAATAGCATCTTCGTCTTTACCCATTACTGACTTACCCATTTCAATCATACCAAACACTATTAATATAAGTGGTACCACTATCTTAATAATTGTAATTAATAGCCCAATTAAACTCATCATTCCTTTAACACCAGCTTGAGCACAAAATTCAGCTGTATTTGTTATATCTAATAGTAATAAAAAGTCCATAATATATACCTTCTTTCTTCTAATATAATTTTAATATAATTTTATTTTATTGTCAATGATTATTCATCATTTGTCGAAACTAAT
>JAVVTI010000016.1:0-17952 GCA_036653735.1 Bacilli bacterium
CACATGTTTGGAATCCGAGTCGTGACCAAGCAACATATGTAAATTATGTAGGATCTACTGCTAAAACAGATATAGATGCTTGGTATAACAACAATATAACTGGTGTAAATAATAGTAAAGTAGCAACATGGAATGTGTGTAACGATAAGAGTGGAACAACGGATTCATATGGAGCAAGGACAAGATTATATACTAATAAAATGCCACAATTTAAATGTCCAAACGCAAGCGATAATGTAGCCGCCAAAGGTGGTCTATTAACAGCCGACGAAGTAGCTTACGCCGGAGGCGTATTTGTATCGAACAGCCCGGATTATTATTTATACGACAATGCAAAGAGAAGTGGCGCAGCGGGATTTTGGTGGGTCTCTTCTCCGTATCTTTTCTATGGCAGTGCTTATGTCTTTGTCGTAAACGGTTTGGACTACCCGGGTTATTTGGCTGATGATAATGTCGATTATCCTGTCGGCTTGCGTGCCGTGATTTCTCTGGCCTCTGATACTCTGACAGTATCAGGAAATGGCACTCAAGCGTCACCTTACACAATTTAATGACGAAGGCAGGAAATAAGATATAGTTCGGGAAAACCCTTTCCCGAACGGTTAAAACTCTCAAGTGCAAGGGATAAACAAGTTTGTGAAGAAGAGTGCTTAGGCTAGTGGTGGGACCACGAAGTTGGCTCACCGCTAGTAGAACCTAGAGCCGCCTGTAGGCGGCCGCGACCCTTTAAATTTGGCTATGCCTTATATCATTAAATAATTTTTATTGCATATAATTAATATTTATGATATGATTGTCTTGCTTAATCCGATGCATATGTTTATGTATGATTAGTTAAAGCAAGGAAGAGAGGTCTAGTTATGAATTTGATTGATAAGATCAATATGCGTCAAGTTAGAAGTGATATTCCAGAGTTTAGGGTTGGAGACACTGTTAGGGTTGATGTTAAGATTAAAGAAGGAAAAAGAGAAAGATTACAAGCTTTTGAAGGTATTGTAACTTCTAGAAAAGGCGGAAGTGTTTCTGAATCTTTTACTGTAAGAAAGAAAAGTGGTAATGTAGCAATTAATAGGGTATTTCCAGTTAATAGTCCACTGCTTGAAAAGATTACAGTTATTAAAAAAGGTAAAGTTAGAAGAGCTAAGCTTAATTTCCTAAAGAACTTAAAAGGTAATATAAAGATTAAAGAAAGAAATTAGGTTTATACCTAATTTTTTTAAAGGAGAACTTATATGAAAGATAAGATTAAGAATATTCTTGTTTATGTATTTATATTTATTTTAGTTGTTCTTATAAGAACATTTATAGTATCACCAGCTAGAGTTAAAGGTGAATCTATGGAACCTACTCTAAAAAATAAAGAGTTTGTATTTGTTAATAAGATAGATGGTATTATGAATAATATAAATAGGTTTGATATAGTAGTTATTAAAGAGAATAATGAGTATTTAATTAAACGTGTTATAGGTATGGAAGAAGAGAAAGTAGAGTATTTAGATAATGTTTTATACATTAATAATAAAGCGGTAAAGACTCCTATAGATTTTGAAGCAACTGCTGACTTTGTATATAATGTTCCAAAAGATTCTTATTATTGTTTAGGTGATAATAGAGATATATCTAAGGATAGTAGATGGTTTGGACCTTTTGGTAGTAAGAATATTAAAGGTACTGTTAATGTAGTGTTTTTTCCTTTCACAAGGATTAGAGAAGTATAAATTTTATAGGAGGATGTTATGAATAATAGATATTTATGTAATAAAGAGATTCTTAAGTACTTACCTAATTATTATAATATAGCAGATGCTTGTTTTAAGAGTAGTGATGATATATCTTATAAGCTTATAAGTATATATGAAGAATATATTTTTTCTATAGATATTACTAATAAGGAAGACTGCATAAGGGCTAAGTCTATAGATAAGTTAATGAATAGGTATCTAATAGATTTTGAGTTTAGGAAAGAAATAGTAAGTAATCTATCTAGAATTAAAGTAAAGAAGTCTGAGGATAATATTGTTCTTGGTATAGTAAAGGGTCTTATTAATTTATATGATAAATATTTAGATGAATATACTAAGATTATATATATACCTAAGTGGATATAAGTACATATGAAATATATTAAAGTATTACTTAATTATACTGGTATTATATTAAGTACTTTATGTGCTTTTATTATATTTATATTATGTTTCTTTTATATTAGTTTAGATGTATCTAAGAAGGTTGTATCTAAGGATAATGTTAATATGTTAATAAGGGATGTTAATATACTTAAACTACCTTTAAAGGACTTTATAACTACTAATGAAGAAACTACTATAGAAGATTATATATATAATAAGGCTCATAGTGTAGGTGTGTCTAAAGAAGTTATATCTAATATACTAAATGATAGTGATTATATAAATCTTATATCTTCTTATATAAGTTCTTATTCTTTTTATATATTAAAGGGTACTAAGATGCCTATAGTTAAATCTAGTACTTTTATTAATATATTTAATAATAATAAAAATGATATAGAAAGTAGTATAGGTAGACCCTTAAGTGATAAAGAAGTATTAAGTACTAAGAAGTATATAGAAACTATTACTAATGAATTTAATAGTTATATAAAAAGAAGTACTCCTAAGAACATGATATATTTAAATTACTTATTTAGTGGTTCTGCTAAAATAGCATGTATATGTGGTATTATACTATGCATTATATTAATAGGATTTTTAAGACTTAATTTCTATAGTATGTTTATTTATTCTAGTTTCCCTATGTTTATATGTGGATTAGTATTTGCTTTATCATCTGCTGCTAAAACTCCTATTAATGATCTTATTAATGCTAATAATACTTTAGTACTAAGATTAATAGATATAATAGGTAATAATATATTTAATAACTTATTCTTTAGTGGAGTTTTATTAATAGTTATATCTTTAATATTTTATTGTATAGGTTTCTATATTAGAAATAAGACAAGTATAAGCTCTTAAATATTAAATATTCATAATATACTAAAGAGGTATATAAATGAATAATAAACAAAAACAAATGCAATTAAAATACTTAGGATATTATGTAGGACAAATAGATGGATCTATTGGTTCTATTACTAAAAGAAGTATTAAAGTATTTCAAAAGTCTTACAATTTAAATATAGATGGTATATTTGGTTCTTTAACTATATCTAAAAGTATTATAGTATGGAAGGATATACAAAGATTACTTAATAAGTATAATAATTCTAGTATTATAGAGGATGGATATGTTGGTAATAATACTATTACACAAATAAAGATATTTCAAGCTAATAATTTATTAGCTATTGATGGTATATGTGGTATTAAAACTAGAAATAAACTCTATGAGTATGATAAACCTATCATAGTAAATGATGATATATGTAATTTTAGTACTATAAAAAATTTTAAAAGAAATGAGTTTATTTGTGGTTGTAGAGGTAAGTATTGTAATGGCTTTCCTACTGAAATGAAACAAAGTGTAGTTGATGTAGCTGATAGAGCAAGACAATACTTTAATAAACCTGCAACTGTATCTAGTGGGTTAAGGTGTCAAGTATTTAATGATTCTTTAGCTAGAAGTATAAAGGATTCCCTACATATTAAAGGTAAGGCAATAGACATGTCTATTGCTGGAATAAGTGGTAAAGAACTATATAACTATTTGTTACTTCAAAAAGAAGTAAGATATGTTTATATAATAGAAGGATCATGGGTACACTTTAATACATAATGATTAAATATAGGGTTGTTCTATTAATAAAAAAAGTATATAATATTATTTAGCAGGTGATGCTAATGTGTCTTTGTAGCTCAGATGGATAGAGCAACCCCCTCCTAAGGGGTAGGTCGGAAGTTCAAGTCTTCTCAAGGACACCATAAAGTTATACTGCCCGTATTTGCGGGCTTTTTTAATATATAAATCTATATTAGTATAAATGTTATTATTAAAAGTTTAAATTATGATATAATTAATAAAAAAGAAAAAAGAAATTTATTCGACTTATGCGACATATCGTATAAGTCAACTACAATGGAAAACAATCTACATTCATCAAGACTTTTTTATAAAAATGGAGTGTGAAAATAATGAAATTAAATAGTGATGAAGCATATAGGCTCTTAATGGAAGCAAAAGAAATAAATGATGGTGGATATATTGAACATTCAATAAGAGTTGGTGAAGCATCAGCAAGAATTGCACAAGAGTTGAAACTGGATTCTGATAAAGCTAGAGCACTTGGATATATTCATGATATTGGAAAAAGATTTAGAGAACCGTTTTCTAGTCATGCAGCAAAAGGATATGAATATCTTATAAGTTTAGGCGTAGACGAAGAATATGCAAATGTTTGTCTAACACATTCATATTTAAATAATGATATAGATTGTACAGCGGCTGGTGTTGTAAGTCCTGAAACATACAAATATGATTTTAGAAGAGAATTTATAAAAAATCATATATATACATTGAATGAAAAAATAATTAATTTATGTGATCTAATGTGTACTAATGAATTTCTAATTCTTGAGGAAAGATTAATAGAAATAATGACTAGAAGAGGTACTGATACTAATACACAATATCGTGTGACTGAAGCAATTAAATTAAAACAGGAATTTGATGAATTATTAGGTTATAGTGTTTATTTATTATTTCCAGAAATACAGCAAAGAATGTTCGAAGCTCCTAAAGCATTAAAATATAGGTTACCTTGTTGATTTAAATAATTGAATTGAACTTTAAAAATATAGACCATGTATAATATAGTGGTCTCCGTTGGTGTCAAAAAGTTTTGGCTAAAAATCCTATAACGTTTAAATTAACTAAATATACCTGTATCATTTACTAAGTAACTGTAATATATCCAAAACTATTTTACGCTATCTGATTAAATATGGGGCTATTCTATTAATAAAAAAGGTATATAACATTATTTAGCAGGTGATGCTAATGTGTCTTTGTAGCTCAGTTGGATAGAGCACTTTCCTCCTAAGAAAGGGGTCGGACGTTCAAATCGTCTCGGGGACACCAAATTTTGTATTTAAAAAGGTATTACTTGTGAATACCTTTTGTTATGATTTCAATTAATTTTTTGGCACTGAAACTAGGAAGATGTGTTTTAGATAATGCGATTCCAACAAATCTACTTGGAATTTTTGGCTTGACATCTAATATAAATAATTCTTTATTATTTAATTCTTGCTCTATATATTCCTTAGTAGCATAACCGATCCCTAAACCAATTTTTGCAAATTCAACTACTAATGTATAACTAGCAATTTCCGTATTTGGTTTAAGTATCACATTATTTTCTTTTGAGAAGTTGTCTATAAAGTTTCTAGTGTTAGCACCCTTTAATTGTAATATTAAAGGGTATTCATTTAGATCATTTAAATATATTTCTTTGTTTAATAACTGTTTATATGAATTGTTTATTACGAAGCAGTCGTGTATTTCACGGCATTCTATAATCTCAATATCCTTTTCCTTATTATATGGCAAGTTTAAAACTATAACATCTATTAAACCATTACGAAGTTTTGGTATTAATTCACTAGTAATATTTGTAACGATTTGAATATCAATTTTAGGATAATTCTTATGAAATTCTTTTATGTATGGAAGTAAGAACTCTTTTGTAAGTGTAGCACTAACTCCAATCCTAATACTCCCTGTTTCTAAATTAATTAAATCAGTGAATTTATTTTCTGCGTTACGAATATATTCCATTGCTTGTTTTATATAATTATAAAACTCTTTGCCCTCATCAGTTAGAATTACACCTCTTTTTGTTCTTACAAATAATTGTCCACCTAACTGTTGTTCTAAGTTTTTAATTGATTTACTAATTGCTGGTTGTGAAATCATCATTTCATTTGATGCTTTTGTAATGTTACCCGCATTTGCAACAGCATAGAAAACTCTATACAATTCAAAGTTTATATTCATAATAACCTCCTGTTATGATAAGCATAACAAATATATATTTTAATTATATCACAATTTCGTATATAATCCAAGTAAAGAGGAGGAATATGTGATAAATCAGGTAGTAGCAAAAGTATTATTTCCAGGAAGTTTTGATCCTATTACTAAAGGACATATGAATATTATTGAACAAGCAAGTAATTTATTTGATGTGGTTGTAGTTGCTGTACTTCACAACCCTTTGAAGAAAACAAGCTTATTTACAGTTGAAGAAAGATTAGAAATGGTGAAAGAATTATATGCAAGAATGAACAATATTAAAGTTGTTTTAGGTACTGGAGCTTCTGTTGATATCGCTATGCTACACGAATGTAAAGCAATAATTCGCGGTCTTAGAAGTTTAAGTGATTACGATTACGAAGTCCAGCTACAACAAATTAATAAGGATATTTCAAATAATTTAGTTAATACAGTTTGTTTATTTGCTGATAAAGAGTATCAATTCGTATCGTCAAGTATGGTAAAAGAAGTATTTAGTTTAGATAAAGATATTAGTAAATACGTTGATCCGCTTGTTAAAGAAAAAATGCTGATTAAGAAAGGAATGATGTAAGATGAGCAAACAAATAATAATTACTCCGTTAGGAACAGTATCCCCTTATTGTAAAGGTAATCTAAATTGTCCTGGATTTCTAATAAATTATAATGATAAAAAGATATTGTTAGATTGTGGAAATGGAACAACTAGACTTCTTAATTTCCCAAATGATTTAAAAGATTTAAGTGTATTTATAACTCACTTACATAAAGATCATTTTGGGGATTTAGGATCAATTCAATATGCTTCTTATGTTTATCATAATTTAGGATTATTAAATGACGAAGTAAAAGTTTATTTACCAGAATTTGAATATCTTGATAATAAATCAGCAATTATCCAAACACCTGAATCTTTTACTAAATACTACAATATAAACGAAGTTATAACTTATAAAGTTGATGATATTAGAGTTAGTTTCCAAAATAATAATTCACATACAATACCTACTTATGCTATTAAATTAGAAAATGATTCGTTTAAAATTGTTTATACATCAGATGTTGGAAATACAAATATAGATGAATTAGTAGAATTTAGTAAAGATTCAGATTTATTAATTTGTGAAAGCTCATTTGTTAGAAGTCATAATGCTAGTAGCAGTACACACTTACATTCATATGAATCAGCAATGATTGGTAAAAAAGCAAATGTTAAACAATTAATGCTAACACATTTTTGGACTGAAACATCTAAAATCGAATATTTAGAAGAAGCTAAAGAAGTATTTGAAAATACTATTGTTGCCGAAGAAGGCAAACAATTAGTATTAATGAGGTAAAAAGATGATAGATTTACATATTCATAGTTATTATTCATATGGTGATTTAACACCAGATGAAATAATAAAACTTGCTAAATCAAATTTTATATGATTTTAGAAATAAATAAAATAATTAATTAAATATTATCTCTTGATTTTATAACTTATAAGTGATATATTTGATTTAGGGGATATGATATGATGAGTAATATTAATGATATATTATTGATAGGAATAAAAATAAGTAATAATATTATTTATCATGCAAATGTTTTAGGTTTATTTTGTGATATTGATAGTATGATTAGTTTTATAAATATGAAAAAAGTATAAGTTTTAAATTAGTAATAGTTTAAAACTTTTTATTTTATATTAAATATTATTTTTAAAGAAGGAGGAATAATATGTTTAATGAAATAAGTGAGGATACTAAGAGGACTTTTGAGTTCTTAGTAGATAACTACGATGTGCTACAGGATGATTCTTTTTACTGGTGGTGTGCTAAGGAAGGGTATGAAAAAAACTTTAATAGTAGAGGTGTTGATATTAGTAATCTAATATTAAGTAGAGTACCACTTGATACAAATGAGTTTTATAAAAAAGCGAATGCTCTTATTCATGAAGAAAATAGTCCTTATAAAAAGGAAGAAAGAAATTGTTCTGATTTAGTTAAACACTATGAAATAGAAAATATTTTAGAAAAATGGATTAATGATGCTATAGAAAAAGCAGATAGAGAAACTTCAAGTGAGAAGAGACAAGAACTATATAATATTATAAATGATTATATTGTACTATATAATAATTATGTAACTGATTATAATTTACTTAGTGATAGTGATCTAATAGATCTTATACAAAAAGGATATAATGTTATTTATAAGTTAGATAATCCTAGTAAAGAGGTAGAAAAAGCTTGTGTTTTATTTGAACTTACTCATAAGCATAATAAAGGTTTTAGATATGCTGATGAGAAGTATGAAAAGTGTTTAAGACAAAGAGGTATAGTAGATCCATATGATGAGAAAATAGATGATGAATTACTAAAGGAAATAATAAAAAGTAGCCCTGTATGCTCTGTATCAATACTTGAAAAAGATGTATCTAGGGATGTAGTTAATACTGCTCTAGATGAGATGCCTGAAGTGTTATTTTATTTTAATTGGAGTAAACTTATGCATCACTTACTTCTTAATGATAGAGTTTATGATATTATAGAAAAAAAAGTAGTTATTAAGGATGACGAAAATAGAAGAAAAGTAGCAGATATATTAGAAACTAATTTAGGTTTATTATGTAAAAGAAGATTTACTGAAGGTATGTATGATGATGATAAAGAGTTTATAAGGGTTAGTAATTTATTATCTTGGATCTGTTATAATTATAATAATAAAGATCAAGAAAACTATATAAATGATTTAAATAATAGAAGAAAATCAAAATATTTACATTTATCTAAATAATACTTATACTTTTTATGTTTCTTTACAATAAATATAGATTATGCTAGAATATATTTAGTTTATAAGTAACTATATGAAAGGGTAAAAGTATAATGAATGATGTTTTAATTAAGGATAATATATTTAGGGAATATGATATAAGAGGAATATATAAAGAAGATATTAATGAGGATGTTTCCTATATAATAGGTAAAAGTTTTGCTTCTTATATAGTTAATAAAAATGTTATTATAGGACATGATAATAGATTATCATCTCCCTTTTTATATGAAGAATTAAAAAGAGGATTACTTAGTGCTGGAGCTAATGTTATATCTTTAGGTTTAGTTACATCACCTGAGTTTTATTATGCTAAGAAACACTTTTCTATATATAATGGCATCATGATTACTGCAAGTCATAATCCTAAAGAATATAATGGTTATAAGATATCTTTTAATGATAAAGGTAATGCATGTGGTAAAGAAATATATGATTTTAGAGAGTTTACTAAAAGAAAGGCATTTATAAATGATGAAGGTTCTATAAGTAATTATGATATTAAAAGTGATTACCTAAATAATATAAAATCATCTATTTCTCTTGGTAGTAAAAGAATTAAAGTAGTAGTAGATACTGGTAATGGAACAGCAAGTACTATTATAAAGGAAGTACTTGATATGTTTAATATTGAGTATGTTCTTCTTAATAATATAAGTGATGGAACTTTCCCTGTTCATCCATGTGATCCATGTGTTAGAGAAAATCAAATACAACTTGCAAACGAAGTACTAAGACTTAACTATGATTTTGGTTTTGGAATAGATGGAGATGGCGACAGAGTTGGTATAGTTGATGAAAAAGGTAATATATTATCTTGTGAATATTTAATGGTTCTTATTTATAGAAATTTATCAAGCATAACTTCTAAAGCTATATTTGATGTTAAATGCTCTAAAATGCTTATAGATGAACTTAAACATTTAGGATATACTACTTGTATGAATAGAACGGGTAATTCATATATGCATAGAGCTATAAATGAAAATAATTATTTATTTGGTGCTGAGTATTCAGGTCATACTTGGTTTAAAGATAGATATCAAGGATTTGACGATGGAATCTATGCTGCCCTTAGAGTAATAGAAATATTATCTAAAACTAATAAAACATTAAGTAATGAACTTGAGGGGTTAAATAAATATTATTCTACTGATGAAATAAGAATAGAAGTACGTGATAGTAATAAGAATTTAATAGTAGATGAGGTTAAGAAATACGCAATAAATAAAGGATATAATATAGTAGATATAGATGGAGTTAGAGTAGAGTATGATGATGGTTGGGCTTTAGTAAGAGCATCTAATACTACACCTTCCTTAACACTTAGATTTGAATCTACTTCAAAGGAAAGATTAAACGAGATAAAAAAAGAGTATATAGATTTGGTTAATAACTTAATATTATAAGTTTTATGTATATGTGTCAACCTATTTTAGTTGACACATATACTTTATTATGATAATATTAGTTAAATGAAAGGAGAAGAAATATTATGGTTAAATTAAGATTAACAAGAATAGGAACAAAGAAGAAACCTTATTATCGTATAGTAGCTATGCATAGTAGAAATAAAAGAGATGGAGAAATCATTGAATTAGTAGGTACATATGCTCCTCTTGAAAATAATAAGTATACTATTAATGAAGAAGTAGCTTTAAAGTGGCTTAAAGAGGGTGCTCAACCTACTGATACAGTTAGAAGTATATTTAAAAGAGAAGGTATTATGAAGAAGTTTCGTGATACTAAGGCAAAAACTACTGTTAAGAAAGTAGTTAAGAAAGTTGCTACTGTTAAGAAAGTTGATGTTGCTAAGAAAGTTCCTGCTGCTAAGAAAGCAACTACAAAAGTATCAAAGGAAGTAGAAAAAACTACTACAAAAGCATTACCTAAGAAAACAGTTAAAAAAGAGGTAAAATAAATGAGTTTAGTAGAGTTTGCTGAATTTTTAGTTAAGTCTTTAGCACAAAATGCAGATTTAGTTAAGGTTCAACAGTTTGAAACAGAAGAAGGTTTAGTTCTTGAAATACTTGTAAGTGAAGCTGATATGGGAAGAGTTATAGGTAAGGGTGGTAAGATTGCTTTATCTTTAAGAACTCTTATTCAAGCTAAAGCTTATAATGAGAAGATACATAATGTAAGAATTAATATAGATTCATTTTAAAAGACATTTAAAAATGTCTTTTTTTGTTGTATAATAATCTCAAAGAAAAGAAGTGTGCTATGGATAGTTTTATTAAGTATGAAGAAAATTCTTTATTAAAATTTGATATTAAATTAGGTTGCTTAGTAACTTTTTTAGGTTCTGGTAATGATAAAATAATATCTAATCTTACTTCTTTTAATAATGAGAATATTTTAATAAATAATATCATGTGTACTTCTAAGAATTTCTATAAGATTATTAAATATATTAGTTTTGTTAGAAAAAAAGAAATTGACATCTTCTTAGGAGAAACAGTAGGAGATTGTATAGCTTTTGGACTTGAAAATAAAGCTATTAGTAAGAAAGAAATGCTTATTAAAATTAATGAGTTTTCTAATGCTTTTGGTTTAACATCATTACTTGATAAAGATCCATATAGTTTAGGAGTTAGTGATAAGGTTAAAGTAAAGATTGTAAGTGCTCTAGTACTTAAACCAAAAGTATTAGTACTTGATAATGTACTAGATGACCTAGATTACGATGATTACTTATTAGTTACTAAGGAAATAAAGGAGTATATTGATAATAATAATATAGTACTTAATTTTACTAATGAAATAGAGCATTCTTTATTAGGAAGTAGAATTATTATAGCAAGTGATGATAAGATAATAATAGATGGAGAGACTATTTTAGTATTAAAAGAAGAAAAGTTACTTAAGAGACTAGGTATAGGCTTTCCATTTATAATAGAATTAAATAGTTATTTACTAGATTATGGTTTAATAAATAACTATATACTAGATATTGAAAGTTTGGTGAAACATTTATGGAAATAAAGTTTGATAATGTAACATATGCTATAAATGCTGGTACTTCTTTAGAAAAGACACTAGTAAAAGATATATCATTTGAGATTAATAATACTAATATATATGCATTTATTGGTTCTTCTAATAGTGGTAAAACTATAATTGGTAATATGATGAATTCTTTAATTACTCCTCTTCATGGAAATATATTTATTAATAATATAAATATATGTAAAAAAAGAATAAGAAAATCATCTTTTACTTTTAAAAGTGTTGGATTAGTACAAAGAAATCCTTATAATATGTTCTTTAATAAAAGTGTTAGAAAAGAGTTAGAATTTGCTCTTGATATGTTTAATTATAAGACTAAGGATAAACACTTAAGAATTAAGAATGCATGTAGACTTTTTGGTATAAATGAAGAGTTACTTAATGTAAATCCTCTTGATTTAGGATATAATGATGCTAAGAAAGTAGCTATTGCATCTGTATTCTTATTTAATCCTAGTATTATAATACTTGATGAATCAGAAAATGGTATGTCTTATTATGAAAAAGATGAGCTTAGAAGGATACTTTTATTACTTAAAAATAAATATAATAAGACTATTATTTTATTATCTAAAAATACTGATTTTATATATAGTACAGCATCATATGTATTTATATTAAATAAGAGTAAACTAATAACTAAGGGAGATATATCTCTTTTAGAAAATAAAGATCTAATGCATAGTAATGGATTAAAAGTTCCTTTTATAGTAGATTTTATAAATAAAGTTAATGATAAAACTAATGTAATGCTTTCTTATAATAAGGATATAAGAGATACTGTTAAGGAGGTGTTTAGGAATGTCCAGTAGAGGAGTTTTTGGTTCTTACTACCCAGTATATTCTACTATACACTCACAAAATAGTATTATTAAGATAATTAATTTTATTATATTCATCTTACTTAGTTGTTTTACATCATCTTTAACATTGAGTACTATGTTATTACTTTATATTATATTTATGATAGTATGTAGTAAAGTACCCATTAAGTATTATATTAATATGATTTTTAAATTAAGATATATTTTTATATTACTAGCATTTCTCTTAGCATTTCTAAATATGTCTTTTGAGAGTGTAAGCATAATTTTTATTAAAATAATTTCTAGTATATGTTATGTATCTATTCTTACATTTACTACTAGTACTAGTGAACTTAATTATGGAATTGAAAAAGTATTAAATGTATTTAATATATTTAATTTAAGAATAAGTAATATAGTTAGTTTTATTACCTCTTTATTACAGTTTTATCCTTTACTATGTGGATGTATGAATAGTATTTTAATGTCTTCTCAAGGTAGAGGAGTAGATTATACTCATGCTGGAATTATTGGTAGATCTAGAGCACTAAGTAGTTCCTTTCTTGGAGCTATACCTTTAACTATAAGAAAGTATAAGGAAAGAAAGGACTATATGAAGTTAATGAATTATAGTACTAAGAAGTATAGAACAAACATAAAGGTACAAAGGGTTAATATATTTGATATAATATGCTTATTAATGAACATATCTATAGTTGTTCTTTATATATATGAAACAGGTATATTATGAGATATTTATTATGTATTAGTTATAATGGAAATTCATTTTATGGCTCACAGAAACAAGATAATCTTTTTACTGTTTTAGGATGTCTTAATGATAAAATAAATATTTTATTTCAAGAAAACATTAAATTAATAGCTTCTTCTAGAACTGATAAAGGTGTTCATGCTATAAATCAGTATGTACATTTTGATAGTAATAAAGTTTATAATGAAGATAAACTTAAAAATGATATTAATAAAAGTATTAATAAGAATATATATGTAAGAAGTGTATCTACTGTTAATAATGCATTTCATTGTAGATATAATGTAGAGTGTAAAGAGTATGTATATATTATTAATACAGGTAAGTATAATCCATTTGATAAAGATATATGTTTAGAGTATAATAAGACTATAAGTAAGAAACTAGTTAAGAAGTTTTGTAAACTTATGAGTGGGGAGCATAGTTTTAAGAGTTTTACTACAGGAAAGTATAGTAATTATACAAGGGATATCAAAGTATCTTATAAGTATAAGAATGATTATTTATATATTTATGTATTATCTGATGGTTTCTATAGATACATGGTTAGAAATATAATAGGATTACTACTAAGTATTAATGAAAAGAAGATTGATATAGAAGATATAGATAATATATTTAAAAGTGAATGTAGAGACAAACTATTTAAAACTGCTAATCCTTGTGGATTATACTTAAAGAATATTTATTTTAAGGAGGAAACATGGCATTTATTGAAGTAAATAAAGTAAGTAAAAATTATATTATGGGAAAAGAAGTTATTAAAGCTCTTGATAATGTATCTTTTTCTATTAACAAAGGAGAACTTGTAGTAGTACTTGGTCCATCAGGTGCTGGTAAAACAACAGTACTTAATATTTTAGGTGGTATGGATAATGCTGATAGTGGTACTATATCATTTGATGGATCTTTAATAACTTCTTTTAATAAGAAACAACTTATGCTTTATAGGAGAAACTCTGTTGGTTTTGTATTTCAATTCTATAATTTAGTACAGAATCTAACTGCTCTTGAAAATGTTGAGCTTGCTAGTCAAATATGCAAAAATGCTTTTAATGCTAAAAATACACTAGAAAATGTAGGACTTAGTAATAGGCTAAATAACTTTCCTAGTGAACTCTCTGGTGGAGAACAACAAAGAGTAGCTATAGCTAGAGCTATAGCTAAGAATCCTGGACTATTACTTTGTGATGAACCAACAGGAGCACTTGATAGTAAAACAGGAATAAAAGTTCTAGAATTATTGCAAAGTGTATGTACTAAATATGGTACTACAGTTATTATAATTACTCATAATACTTTTATAGCACCTATTGCTAATAGAGTAATTAAGTTTAAAAACGGGCAAGTTGAAGACATTATTATTAATGATAAACCTTCTTTAGTAAAGGAAATTGCTTGGTAATGAAATTACTTATAAAGAATACATTTTTTAAAATAAAGAAATCTTTTGGTAGATTTTTATCTATATTTTTTATTATAGCTATTGGTATAAGTGTATTTATGGGTTTAAGAGAATCTACTACAGGTATGCTTTATACTGCTGATAATTATTATGATGAACATAAATTAATGGATTTTAAAGTAGTATCTAATTATGGTTTAACACAAGGTGATATTACTTCTCTTACAGCTTTAGATGTTTCTAGTAAAATAGTTCCTCTTTACTCTGTAGATACACTTGTTAAAGGTAAAGCAGTAAGAGTACATAGTTATAGTAATTTAGTTAATGATGTTACTTTAGAAAGTGGTAGGCTACCTAGAAAAAAAGGAGAGTGCTTAGCTCAAACAGGTAATTTTAAATTAAATGAAACTATTAAATTTAATAATGAATACCTAAATGTAGATTCTTGCTCTGTTGTAGGAACTATTTCATCTGTACTTTATATTACTTTAGAAAAAGGAATAAGCAAGATAGGTGATGGTAAACTTCATTCTTATATATTTATGCCTATTGATAGTTTTAATATGGATTATTATACAGAAGCATATATAATAGGAAAGGATACTACAAAAGCAAATTCATATTATAGTGATTATGAAGAAAAAATAAAGCATATTAAGGAAAAAATAGAGCAAATAAAACCTCTGAGAGAAACTATTAGATATGAAGAAATACTTAGTAAAGCTAATGAAAAGATAAATGAAGTACAAAAAGAATATAATGATAAGATTTCTAGTGCTTATAAAGAACTTGATAATAGTAATAAAGAACTAACAAAAGCACAAAATAAATTGAATAGTCAAAAAAGTAGTAATGAAAAATTATTTGCTACTAAGTTTAATGAAATAAATAATGGGTTAACTCTAGTTAATAATAATATTAATAATATTTTATCTTCTTCTTTAACCGGGCTTACTTCTATAGAGGAATTAGTAGCAATTCTAAGTAATAATGTTTCTACTATGAAAAGTACATTAAGTAACTTAGTAAGTGGTTCTACTGAGTATAATGATTTGTATACACAAATTAAAACATGTGAAGCAACTATTAAAGCATGTAATGACTTAATAAGTAATAGAAGTAACTTAGTAAGTGGTAAAGAAACATTAAATAAAGAGTATTCAAAGTTTAAAAATACTATAAGTACTAATCAAGAAAAGCTAGATAAAGGATATATAGAGTATAATAATGGTATTAAAAAGGTAAAGGAAGAAGAAATAACTCTTAATAATAAAATAGATGAAGAAAGACTTAAACTTAAAGATATAGAGAAACCTGTATGGTATTTACTAGATAGAAAGAGTAATACAGGATATGCTAATTATAAAGAAGATATATTAAAAGTAGATGCTATAGCTTCTATTTTACCAATATTCTTTATTCTAATAGCAGTATTAGTATGCTTAAATACATTGACAAGACTTATAGAGGAAGAAAGAGCAGAAATAGGTATACTTAAATGTAATGGATTTAATAACTTTAGAATTATGTTACCATATATCATATATGTATTATTAGCTTCTTTTCTAGGAGTAACAGTAGGATTAACTATTGGTTATCATATTATTCCTAAAATAATATATGGAATATTTTTATCTAGATATTTTGTACCTAAACTTATAACAGTAGTTAATCCTATACCTATATCCCTTATTACTACTGTAACCTTTTCTATTATGACTATTTTAGTAGTAGTTATATTATATATTTGTTTAAGAGAAAAAGCTGCTTCCTTGTTAAGACCTAAAGCTCCTCCTTCTGGAAAGAAAGTATTTTTAGAAAGAATATCTTTTATATGGAAGAGACTTAATTTTACTTGGAAAGTTACTATTAGAAATATATTTAGGTATAAAAAGAGAGTATTTATGACTATACTAGGAGTTGCTGGATGTACTGCTTTATTGCTTACTGGCTTTGGACTCAACGATAGTATTAATAATATATCTGAACATCAATTTAATAATATAATTAAATATGATGAAGTAATAGTTCTTAGTAAGAATACAGATAAACTATCTGCATCTCAAGAAAAACTATTTAAGGATAATAATATTACTAAAACTTCTTTAGTATACCAAGAAGCATTTACTTATAGTTTTAATTCTAAGAGTGATGATGTATATTTAGTAGTACCTAAAACTGATATAAAAAATCATGTATATCTTAAGAGCATTATAAGTAAGAAAGAAGTTAGTATACCTAAAAGAGGAGCTATTATTACTAAGCAACTTGCTGATAATTTAGATATTAAAAAGGGCTCTAACTTAAGTATAAGAGACTCTAATAATAATTTATATATAATATATGTAGAAGATATAGTAGAGAACTATGTATCTCATTATATTTATATGTCTAGTGATTATTATAATCAAGTATTTAATAAAGATATTAAGTATAACTCTGTTTTTGCTAGTGCTAGTGGTAAAATAGATGAAAAAGTAAAATTATCTGATTATGATATTATGACAATTAATTATACTAAGGATATTTTATCATCCTTTGATGGCTTTGTTAAAGGATTAAATAAAATAATATATTTTATTATTATAGCTGCTTCATTACTTGCATTTACTGTTTTATATAATTTAACTATAATAAATATAAGTGAGAGACAAAGAGAAATAGCAACACTTAAAGTATTAGGATTCTCTGATAGAGAAATAAGTGTTTATGTTTATAGAGAAACCTTAATACTTACTATATTTGGTATAGCATTAGGTCTTATACTAGGTATTTTCCTTCATAGATTTATTCTACATACTGCTACTACTAATAATATATTGTTTATAGTTATTATTAGGTGGTATAGTTATATATTTGCTGTTATTATAACTATTATATTTTCTTTTATAGTCCAGTTAATTATTAATAGAACATTAAAGAAAATAAAGATGGTAGAATCCTTAAAGAGTGTTGAGTAACATATAATAAATTTATTACTAGGCAATCTATAATCGCTTAAGTATAATATTAATTCTAAGATTGTAAGAGATTATGATAAGAATGAATCTTATAATTATGTAATACTTTATATGTAGAAGATATGAGTAATAAAATATTATAATTCTTGTAAAAAATGTAAATAGAATGTATAATCTTATAT
>JAVVTI010000017.1:0-5757 GCA_036653735.1 Bacilli bacterium
CATTTTATTTTGAATAAAGTAAATAAATATGCTAAAATATGTATTAGCAAGGAAAAATATATATATGAAAATAATAGGTATAATAGCAGAGTATAATCCATTTCATAATGGTCATATTCATCAAATAAAAGAAATTAAAAAATTATATAAAGATTCTATTATAATATGTATAGTATCTTCTTCTTTTACGCAAAATGGAAGTATATGTTTAATAGATAAATGGAATAAGACTAATATACTTCTTAAACATAATATAGACATAGTAGTAGAGCTTCCATATGTATACTCTACACAAAGTTCTGATTCATTTGCTAGTGGAGCATTAAGTATACTAAAAGAACTAAAGATAGATTATTTATCTTTTGGTAGTGAATGTAATAACATAGATCTTCTTACTAAGATAAGTGATGTAGAGCTTAATAATAAATACTTTGATAAAGAAACTAAATATAATATTGATAAAGGTCTTAGTTATCCAGTATCTATTAATAATGCACTAAAAAAACTAATAAACATAGAGCTAAAAGATCCTAATGATCTTTTAGCAGTATCTTACATTAAATATATAATGAAAAATAACCTCCCTATTTCATTATTACCTATAAAAAGAACTAGTAATTATTCTAGTACTACAGAAGAATCTAATATAATAAGTGCTACTAATATAAGAAATAAACTTATTAATAATGAAGATATATTATCATATGTTCCTAAAGGAACATATGATATACTAAAAAACTATAAAACTTCTAGTACTTACTATACTCTTCTTATATATGAAATATATAGAAATAATAACTTAAAAGATATATTAGATATAGATGAAGGTATAGAACATAGGATACTTAAAAGTACTACTATATCTAATG
Source organism: Bacilli bacterium (assembly GCA_036653735.1). Lineage (GTDB taxonomy): Bacteria > Bacillota_I > Bacilli_A > RF39 > UBA660 > CAVCAD01. Next base: position 870 of record JAVVTI010000017.1, read on the forward strand.
ATATAAACAGTCTTATATGTAATATTAAGTCTAAACGTTATACATATAATAAAATATCAAGAATGCTTAATCATATACTATTAAACTTTACTAAAGAAGATGCTCTCTTATATAGAAATCCCCAGTATATAAGAATCCTTGGTCTATCTACTCCTGGTAAGAACTATATTAATAGTATTAAAAAGAATGTATCATTGCCTATATTATCTAAATATGAAAAGGGATATAGTATGCTTGAATATGAAATAAATATAACAAGGATATATTCTATTATTATGAATAATAAGAATCTAATAGAAAAAGAATATAAGAGTCATACTATTATTAAATAACTATGGAATCATATTAATAGTAATATATCTTAGATTCTTATTATATTTCTTTAAATCATATTTAATATCTTGTTCTAAAGAATATAACTTCTTAAGAGTTAAACTCTTATTAACTATTATATCTATATCTACTTTATAATAATAACCATATTTAATAATAGTTATTCTTTTAATACTTTTTACTTTATCAAATGAAAGAGTTATATTACTAATATTATCATTTAACTCTTTATTATCTTCTCTTTGTCCTATAACACTCTTTATATTAGATATAAGAAGCTTTATACCTATCTTTATAGTAAATATAGATATAGTAATACTACCTATTATATCTGCATAATAAAGAGGCTTAAAATACTTACCAGAGTATGTAATAATAAGTATAATACAAGAGAATAATGAAAATAAAGTATCATACCTACTCTCTATAGAACTACATACTAATATATTACTATTTAATTTCTTACCTTCTTTAAGTAAATAAGATGATAATATAAACTTAATAATAATAGTTATTATAAGTACTATCAAACCAATAAGTATATTCATAGTATTTCTAGGTACAAAGGAAGACTTAAATATAGTAAATCCTAGTACTATAATAAACATACTTATTATAATACTAGTTACATACTCTATTTTACCATGACCAAAAGGATGCAGTTCATCCGGCTTTTTAACAGATAATTTACTACCTACTAATCCAACTATATCAGTTGAAAGATCAGAAAAGCAATGAACTGCATCCGCAAGTAAAGTCTTAGAATTACTAAAAATACTTGCTACTAATTTAATAATAGTTAACACAGTATTACATACTAAACTTCTTATCATAACCTTTGTAGTCATATATTATCCCCTTATATACTTAACATTCATACCAAGATATTCCCTCTTCTATTTCTACTTTTAATGGTACATCTAATATATATGCATTTTCCATAACTTCTTTAACAGTTTTTTCTACTATATCTTTTTCTTCTTTATATACATCAAATATAAGTTCATCATGAACTTGCATAATCATCTTACTTCTAAGTTTTAATGTATTAAATCTATTATATACCATTACCATAGCTTTCTTAATAATATCAGCACTTGTTCCTTGAGTAGGAGTATTAAGAGCCATTCTCTCACCACTTTGTCTTATCATATAATTAGTATTATGTAATTCATTTATTATTCTCTTTCTACCTAATAACGTAGTTACATATCCCTTTTCTTTAGTTTCATTAACTATATTTTCCATATACTCTTTAACCCTAGGATACATCTCTAAGTACTTATCAATAAACTTCTTAGCATCAACAGGACTAATCTCTAAATTCTCCCCTAAACCATATCCACTTATTCCATATACTATACCAAATATAACTGCTTTAGCAGTTCTTCTATCATTCTTAGTTATAGCACATGATTCTTTATTAAATATATCACAAGCTACCTTATTATGTATATCTTCATCATTAATAAAAGTATTAATCATATTAGAGTCTTTAGATAAGTGTGCTAGTATTCTAAGTTCTATTTGACTATAATCACTAGAAACAAATATTCCATTAGAAGATATAAATGCTTTTCTAACCTTCTTACCTTCCTCACTTCTAACTGGAATATTTTGTAAATTAGGTTCTATAGAAGATAACCTCCCAGTTCTAGCTATAGTTTGTTTATATATAGTATGTATCTTATTATCATCCATAATACATGCTAATAAACTATCCATATATGTTGTAAGAATCTTATTATTCTCTTTATATAATAATATCTTCTGTATTATAATATTATCATTCTTAACCTTTAATAAAGTATCTTTATCAGTACTATAAGATACTTTATTATGTTTCTTAGGATACCTTATACCTAATTTCTCAAAAAGAATCTTACCTAACTGTAGTGGAGATGATATATTAAACTCCTCCCCTGCTATATTATAAATATCTCTTTTTAAATTATCTAATCTAATAATAATTTCTTCTTTTAATTCATTTATTTTAGCCTTATCTACATATACACCCGTTATTTCCATATCAGAAAGAACCTCTACTAAAGGAAGCTCTATATTATTATATAACTCAAGCATTCCCTCTTTACTTAAAGAAGATACAAAATCCTTCTTAGTATTATATAAAAATACTGCCTTCTTACATATATTATCTATTATAATATTCTCATCTATAGGCTTCTTCTTATTAATAATATTACTATAAAACTCTATCTTATAGTTAAGAGAAGATGCTAAATAAGCTATATCATCTTTAAAATTATATTCAAGTAAATATGATGCTAACATAGTATCAAAAGCACTACTTACCATCTTTATATTAAGAGAATTTAAATATACTATATTTTTCTTATTATCATATGTTACTGATACTTTTGATAATATGTTTACATTATCTATTAAACACTGTTTATCTAAGTAATAAAGATTCTTTCCATCATATATACTTGCTCCTAACATATTAGAACTATGGTAGTTCTCCCCATCAAGTTCTATATATAAAGAACATAAACCTAAAGAATCATAGTACTTCTTATCATATAGTTTATAAGTACTTTCTATTACTTCTTCCTTACCATCCATTTTTTTAAGTAAAGAATAAAACTCTAATTCCTCATATAACTTTTTAAGTTCATCATTATCTATTGTCCCTGTTTTAATATCTTCAAATGTCATATTAAGATCTATATCTTTATATATAGTAGCTAACTTCTTAGAAAAGAAAGCCATATCTTTATCATGAGTTAACTTCTCTTTAAGTTTACCCTTAATATCATCTATATTATCATATAGATTTTCTATAGTATCATATCTTTGTATTAAACTAAGTCCAGTTTTCTCTCCTACTCCTTTAACTCCAGGTATATTATCACTAGAATCCCCCATAAGAGCCTTTAAATCAATTATTCTAATAGGATCAAACTTATATTCATCATAGAATGTCTTAGTATCATACTTAATAAAAGAACCCTGCTTAAGAAGTTTAACATCAACATCATTACTAATTAACTGAAGAAGATCCTTATCACTACTTATTATAGTAGCATCATATGCATTATCTATATCTGCCATTTTAGCAAAAGAACCAATTATATCATCAGCCTCATAATTATCAAAATCAAGATGCTTTATACCTAGTGCATCAAGTGCTTTCTTAGCATATGGAAACTGAATAACCAAATCATTAGGAGTCTCTATTCTTCCTGCTTTATAATCCTTATATAAATCTTTTCTAAAGTTATGCCCTTTATCAAAAGCAACAACTATATACTCAGGGTTTTCCTCCTGCATTATTTTATTAATCATACTAATAAAACCATACACTGCATTCGTAGGAAAACCCTTAGAATTCCTCATTAGTTGATTATTATATGCTGTTGCATAATAACTTCTAAATACTAAGTTATTACCATCTATTAATATTGCTCTTTTCATACACATTTACCTCTTAGATATATTCTACCACATATTAGCCATTATTATATAATAGAAAAAAATATTTATTTTAAAATAAACTATATTTACAAAGTTAGTCCATTATTAACTGTTATTGTTTCAATAGGAATTGTATATTTTTGACTAATCAAAGTTACCATATCTAAATCATTGTCATCAAAATATACCACACTAACTGGAGTTATATATCTACTATCTAATATTATTTCATTATGTTTAGATAAATATGTATTATAACTGGAACAAAATACTTGTTTTGGAGTTATTAAAGTAGTAGCTAAATTATAAGAATTTATTACTTTCCCATCTATAGTTTTAGCTATAGTATATAAATTATGTCTGTCTTCTTCCTCTATTAATGTAGCCGCATCTTTTTCACATGCACCTAAAAAAGCTTCTATAGTAATATCATATTTAATTCCATATCTAGAATTACAAAATGTAGAATTCAATCCACTAAAAAAGGTTGCAGATGTTATTGCAGGGTTTTGTTTTAACTTATCCTCCTTAAACCACGATATATAATTAAATCCATTTACACTTTCCATCTGCCAACATCTATAACAAAATGGCTTTAATTTTATTTCTAATTCAAATAGTTTCTTTAATTTTAGTATATCTATTTTAATTTCACTTCTAACTTGCTCAATTCCAATATTAAGTAATTGATTAGCTTCTTCTAATAATTTTATTTCTAAGTCATTATATAAATAATTATAATCACATAACATACTTAAAATACCCGAATTAATTTTTTCTAATAGTAAGCTTTTTGTTTTACTAACATCTTCTAAATTTCTCAACATATACTGCCTCCAACCTTACTTCTTATATTATTGTTTCTTTAAAATTATAAATTTCTTTACATAATGGTTTTCTTCTTGTACCTTGTTTAACTTGAATATTCATAAGATTTCTATTTATATTAGGTGTTTGAATTCCCATTTGATTTAATACTAATAAATCTGTTTCTTTAAAAGCAGGACATGGTAAAACAGTTCCATCATATTTTATTACTATCTTTTCATATCCCGCTGTACACAAATGTTCATTTTGTGATAATAGAGGTATACCTATTCTCATGTTACCATTAAAT
>JAVVTI010000017.1:5857-17018 GCA_036653735.1 Bacilli bacterium
TTTTCAATTGAAGAACATGAAGAACAAAATAAACAGTTATTTGGACATTTCTGTATTATTTCAAAACATAAATCTTTTATCATATTTCCCCCTTACTTGGCATTTATTTTAAAATAAACTTAATTGAGAACTTTCTGGTAAATCATTAAGACATCCCATAAGAGTTAACTTATCTATAATAGTAGTTCCTACTTTACCTCTTTTTTGAAGATCCTCTATACTAATAAATGGTTTATTATTTCTTTCTTCTACTATCTTTTTAGCAGCATTTTCTCCTAATCCATCAAGTGTCATAAAAGGAGGAATAAGAGCTGTATGATTATCATTTATTATAAACATTTTAGCATCACTTTTTTCTAAGGAGATATTTTCTACAAAGAAACCTCTAGCAAATAATTCATTTATTATTAGAAGAGTTGAGTATGTATTAGTTTCCTTAGTAGATGCTTCATATCCTTTTTCTTCTATAGAAGTAAGTAATGTCTCTACTTCTTTTCTTCCTTTTACTATAGTTTCTATATCAAAATCAGATCCTCTAATAGATAAATATACTCTATAGTATTCTAGAGGATGATGTAGTTTAAACCAAGCTACTCTAAATCCATTTGTTACATAGGCAGAAGCATGTGCTTTAGGAAACATATACTCTATCTTTTCACAGCATCCTATATACCATGATGGTACTTTATTTTCTTGTAATATTTGTTTAAACTCTATCCACTTATCAGGATCTTTTTTAACTTTACCTTTACGAATAAACTCACTCATTTTAAAAGCTTGTCCTTTATCTATTCCACACTTTATAAAATATATCATTATATCATCACGACAACCTATTACATCCTTAAACTCACATACTTTATTAATAAGTACTTCTCTAGCATTACCAGCCCATACTCCTGTACCATGAGAGAGTCCTGATATTTTAATTAATTCTGCAAATGTTTGAGGCCTTGTTTCTTCTAGAAGTTTCATAACAAATGAAGTACCAAACTCAGGTACACCTAATGTACCCACTGTTGTTTTTATATTACCCTGTGCTTTTAATGAATCAGAAGATGAAAATAAACTCATTACTTCTTTATCATCTAGTGGTATATCATTAATATCTATTTTAACATCATCACTTAAATATTTAAGTACTGTAGGATCATCATGACCTAGTATATCTAATTTAAGTACGTTTGGTTCTATATCATGAAACTCAAAGTGAGTAGTATACCAAGATGCTTCTGTATTTTCAGCAGGATACTGGTATGGTGTAAAATCAAATACATCCTTATAATCAGGTATTACTATTATACCCCCTGGATGTTGTCCACTAGTTCTTTTAATACCAGTTATACCTTGAGCTAATCTTTCTATTTCACATCTTCTAAGTGTTAATCCTTTACTTTCAGTATAACCCTTTACAAATCCATAAGCAGTTTTTTCTGCAATAGAAGTAACTGTTCCTGCTCTAAATACATAAGCTTCTCCAAATAATACTTTAGTATAGTTATGTGCATTAGCCTGATATTCTCCTGAAAAGTTTAAATCTATATCTGGTGTTTTATCCGCATTAAAACCTAAGAATGTTTCAAAAGGTATATCCTGTCCATTCTTCTTAAGTAGTAGACCACAACTACATAATTTATCAGGCATATCAAATCCACTACCATATATGTCTGAAAGAAGTTTACCATCTTCCTCAAATATACTTTTTTTACATTTAGGACATACATAGTGAGGAGGTAGTGGATTTACTTCTGTAATATTAAGAAATGTTGCTACTAAAGAAGATCCTACTGATCCACGAGATCCTACTATATAACCATCATCATTACTCTTTTTAACAAGTTTCTGAGCTATAAGATATATTACATCATAGCCCCCACCTATTATTCCACCTAACTCTTTTTCAAGTCTAGTTTCTATTATCTCTGGTAAAACATCTCCATATATACCCCTAGCATTAGCATATACTAGTTCCTTTATTGTTTCTACAGAGTTTTCCATCTTAGGAGAAAATAGTCCATCTTTAAGTACAGTTACTTCCTGTGACATATCAAGTACTTTATTAGGATTATCTATAACTATTTCCTTAGCTAAAGATTCATCCAAAAAGTTAAACTCCTCTAACATTTCATTAGTTGTCATTAAATATGCATTAGGAATAGTTTTAATTTCACTTCTACAAAGTGGATGCAATCCTCCACCTGATGCTTTTTGATTAACAAGTATTTCTCTATATATATTATCTTCTGGATCTAGAGTATGTACATCTCCTGTTGCACAAACAAGTTTATTAACAGACAAAGCAGCATTAATAATTTTCTTAATGTTTTCTTTTACCTCAAACATATTAGAAAATTCTCCCTTTTCTATTAAATGTGTTTGAATACTTGGTGGATTTACCTCTATAAAGTCATAAAACATCATTAGATTAATTAAGTCTTCTTCTCCCTTTGTCTTAGATGCTTCAAATATTTCCCCATTAATACAACCAGAGCCAAATATTAATCCTTCTCTATATTTAACTAATTCACTTTTTAAAATTCTTGGTGTCCTAAAGAAATATTTAGTATTAGCATAACTTATTACTTTAAAAAGATTCTTAAGTCCTACATTGTTTATAGCATATACAGTCATATGAAAAGGTAAATTATTCTTATATATTAAATCTTTATTAATAAGATTATCTAAATCATTAATAGTTTTATAGTTACTACTAAGTGATGATATCATTTTATTAAATATATACCCTGTTGCCTCAGCATCATAATCTGCTCTATGATGCTCATCTTCACTCCATTTAACTCCCCACCTCTTAGCACAAACTGTTAAATTATGTTTCTTTTCATCAGGTGAAAGTGCTTTAGAAAGTTCCATAGTATCTAATACTACATTTTTAAATGTACCCTTATTATACTTTCTAAAGGCACTTTCAATAAAAGAAACATCAAATTTAGCATTATGAGCTACAAGTGGGGTATCTTTAATATATTTAATAAATTCTTTTATAGCTTCCTCTTCACTAGGTTTATCTTTAAGCATATCATCTGTTATATTAGTTATCTTTGTTATAATTTCTCTTAGAGGAACTTTTGGATCTATAAGCATATCAAACCTAGAGATAATTTCATTATCCTTAATTTTAACAGCACCTATTTCTATAATAGAGTCTCCTGCTCCTGCATTAAGACCAGTAGTCTCTAGGTCAAATACTATGAACTCTGACTTTAAACTATACTCTGATGGATGTGTACTTATAAGAACAGTATCATCTACACAAAAAAGCTCAGTTCCATAAAGTATCTTTAAATCTCCAGCATCTTTATATAGTTTAGGAAATACTTGTATACAGTTTTTATCTGTTATACCAAAACCTCTAAAACCTAAATCTCTAACTTTTTTAAGTAATTTATCAGGTCTTATTAACCCATCCATTTGACTCATAATAGAGTGTATATGTAACTCTACTCTCTTCTCCTTTGCTTCATCTACTCTCTTATTACTTCTTTTTTCTATAGTTTCTATATCTCTTATATTAAATACTAAGTCTTTTTCATAACTATCATATTTAATATAACCACCAAACCTATACCATGAAGATACATTTATATTCTTAAGTAAATACTCACTATCTCCCTCATTTTTAATAAACATCTTACCATTTATACTATCACTATAGTCACTTATTTTAAAAGAAAATATATTTAAACCTGATGGTATCTTTTTAACATCTTTACCAAATACAAAAGCTTCAAATACTACATTACTCTCTTCTATAGTACAGTTTTTAATTCTTAATGTTTTACCACTTATTTTAGAACCATAAACTAGTCTAGTAGTACTTATAGGTACTAAAACATCTCTTTTCTTCATTTCTTCTTGAAACTTTTTTCTTTTTTCATGATTTAAAAGTACATCTATATTAATATTTATATATCCCATATTTACCATAAAAGTCTTTATTAATTTAAGAAGACTATTAATTTTATCTTCCTCTGTTTTATTAAGTACCTCTATAGTTATTAAGTTATTATCTGCCTCTATTACATTATCTCTAACACTACATAAATTAGGACATGCTAAAATAAGTTTATCAAAGTAATAAAAAAAATATTCCTTAGCATATAATAATTCTTTAGTAGTAAATACAAAATCCACTCTCTTTACATTATCTATATTTCTAGATGCAAAAGTAAGCTCACTAAATATCTCTATTGGAAGACTCTTATCCATATTCATATGAATAACCCATCTTTGCATATCTTTAATTACATCAACCTTTGTTATAACAGAATCTTTAAAATACTTTATATATTCATTATTAAAATTAATTTTATTAAAAAAACGAACTAATTTATCATCCATATTTATATTTCTCCCTAATTCATTATAACTTTTAATTATTTTTTAAGCAACACTCTTTAATACAAAAAAACAGTTTTTTTATAAACTGTTTTCTTTCTGTGTTAAAGAGTGTTAATAATAATAGCCAAATTTATATTTAAATATGCTATCACCTAATGATTTACCTAAATTATAGAAAAATTGTAATCCTCTTAAAATAGATGATAGAAATGCTCCACTGATTTCTTTAAATCCACCCTCAATTACAGACAATTCATTTACTTCAATCACCATAATACGGACTCCAAACGTGTTTTAAATAACCTTCAAAAAAACCTACTAAAAATGATAGAAATCCACCTATAGCAAATGCCATAGTATATGAAAAGCCACCCTCTACAGCTAGTAATTCGTTTTTATTTAACATAAGAATCTCCTTTCTAACAAAGTTTATATTTATTTTCAAATATACTCTTTATTTCTTCTTTGTGTGAAATATATATAAGAGTTGTACTTCTAAAAGAAGCTTTAATATTATTAAGTATTTCTTTTTCCTCATCTATACCTACTTCACTAAGTGCTTCATCAAGTACTAGAATATTGCTTCTTTTAAGAAGAGATCTTGCTAGTACTATCTTTTGTCTTTCACCGCCACTTAAATTAAATCCATTTTCCTCTATTAGAAATAAGTCTCTAAATTTCTTTTTATTTCTTATTTCATTTACTTTTGTTATTCTAAGAATCTCTTCATAATCTTCCTCACTTACTTTTCTAAGTGAAGTTATATTATTTATTAATGTATCATTAAATAAGTTCTCATCTTGTGAAACATAAGTTAAAGAGTTCTGCACTACTTCATGCTTTATATCCTTTAAGTTTTTATCACCTATAAATATATCACCACTATAGTTGTCTAAGTATTTAAGAAGTACCTTTATAAAGGTACTCTTACCACCTCCACTTTTACCATATATTAAGAAACTACTATTTTTCTTAATTGAAATATTTATATTATTAAATATATAATCTATATTGTTATAAGAATAACTTAAATTATTTACTACTATATCACCTGATACGCATTTCTTATTTAAATTATTTACAGGTTCCTCCTTAACACCTGTAAAATCTTTAATTCTTTCAAGTGAAAGACTTGAATGTTTAAAATCGGGGTATTTATTTATTATGCTTTTAATAGGTTCTATAAAGTAAATAGCTAAGGTATTAAAAGCAACTAAGTCACCTATAGTAAGTTTACTTTTAATAATTAAGTAAGATCCAAATGCTAAAGATAGAACTAATCCAATATCTAAAATAATATCTTTAATATTAGATGATCTATTAAATAAGGTTTCTAGAGCTCTTATTTTATTAAGTAAAGCTATATACTTTACCTCAAGTTTTCTATATACATTATTAGTAATAGATAAATTTTTAATAGATGAATAATTATTTATACTCTCTATTAAGTAACTATTATATTCAGCATTAGCATTCATAGAGTCATATATTTTTTTATTATATGTAGTATTTATTAAGCATGAAATAAGTGTATATAAAAGTAAAACCATAAGTATTATTAGAAATAATTTAATATTAATAAACATAAGTAAGAAGATACTAATAACTATTATCATAAGATCAATAAATAATGATAATACACAATCACATATTAAGTCTTTTACACTTTCAGTCTCCTCTAGTCTACTAGTTATTTCTCCTACTGGTTTACTCTTAACGTAGCGATAAGGAAGATATAAAATATGCTTAACGATATTAAGGGTTAAATTCTTACTAAGATAAAATTTAAAGTTTATTAATATTTTATTTCTTATAAACGTAAATATATTTTTAAGTAATATAACTATTACGAATATAATAGTAGTAAAATATAAATATTTTATATCTTTAAATTTTATTAGATAGTCTATAATAATTTTTAAGTATAAACTATAAATCATAGTAAATATAACTGTTAATATAGATAATATAATTAACTGTATAATAGTCTTCTTACTACTAAGACAATAGTCTTTAATAAACTCAAATGAGTTTATCTTCTCATTATTATTAACTACTGGTTTTACAGGATAAAATATTAAAGTATTTCCTAAATATATATCATTAAATTCTTTTTTACTAAGTGTAATAAATCCATAAGCAGGATCCATTACTTTGATTTTATTACTCTTAGATAGAATCTTATATATTACTATGAAATGATAATAGTTATTACTTTTAACATGTACAATACATGGAAGTAATATATCATCTTTAAATATTTCATCACAAGTAAGTTTAATTCCATAACCATCAAATCCTATTTTCTTAACACCCTCTATCATAAAGTAAGCACTAGTACCTTTAGATGAAGTATTAATTAAATATGAAAGTTCTTCTTTAGATATATTACCTTTATAGTATCTTATAATAGATAGTAAGCAAGCAGATGCACAATCTTTATATCCACCTTGAATTACTTTAAGATTTTTTTGCATATTTATTTCCTCCTTACTTATATTATTTGCTAAGTAAGAGTTAAAACGCTTTTTAAGTATTTTCATATATTTTTATTAATAAAAATATTAAATATAAAACCTTAGGCTTTTTTAATAATTGCTCTAAGCAATTATTAATATTCCTAAGGTTTTATTAGTTAATCTTAAGTATCTAAAGTTATTAACATAATTCATTTATTAATTTCATTTATAATATTTTCTATTCTTTTACCAGTTTCTATAGATTCATCATATATAAATTTTATTTCTGGTACATGTCTAATATCTAAACGCTGTGCAAGTAAACTTCTAAAGAATCCTGCTGCATGATTCATATCACTTATTACTTTATTTCTTTTATCATCATCTAAAGAAGTAAAGTATACTTTAGCAAAACTTAAATCATTTGTTACCTCAGCATATGTAATTGTTACATGCTTTAAATCTTCATCTTTAATTTCTAAAAGTAGTATATTAGATATTTCTCTTATAATATCAGATGCTACTCTTTCTCCTTTAAGATTCTTCATATAAGTTTCACTTCCTTCATAATAAATGTTTCTACTATATCTCCTTCTTTAATATCACTATAGTTTTCTAAAGTAATACCACAATCAAATCCATTCTTAACATCTTTTACTTGTTCTTTCTCTCTTTGTAAAGAAGATATCTTACCAGTATATAATACTACTCCATCTCTTATTAAACGACATTCACAGTTACTTTTAATACTACCACTTGTTACATGAGAACCCGCAATAGAACCAACTTTAGAAAATTTAAATAATTTTCTTACTTCGGCAGTACCAAGAATTACTTCTTCATACTGTGGATCAAGCATACCTTTCATAGCAGCTTCTAGTTCTTCTACTATCTTATATATTACACTATATAGTCTTATATCAACACCATAAGCTTTAGCCACATCTTTTATCTTATTATCAGGTCTTACATTAAAACCAATTATTAATGCATTAGATGCATTAGCTAGTAGTACATCACTTTCAGTTATAGTACCAGTACCACTTCTAACTATAGTTATTTTTACTCCTTCTATATCTATTTTCATAAGAGTATTCTTAACTGCTTCTTCACTACCTTTAACATCAGTTTTAAGTACTATATTAATTTCTTTCTTACCTTCTTTTATATTATCAAATAAATCCTCTAAACTCACTTGTTTCTTAGTATTCTTTAATTCTTTTTGTACTTCTAATCTCTTAAGAGCTACACTTCTAGCTTCTTTTTCACTATCAAAAGCCATAAATTTATCACCCGCTACAGGTATCTCATTAAGTCCTGTTACCTCTACTGGAGATGATACATCAGCACTTATTATATCTTCACCTAAATCATTCTTAAGTGTTCTAATCTTACCATATGAAGAACCTACTACTATAGGATCTCCTATTCTAAGAGTTCCATTTTGTATAAGTAGTGTTACAACAGGTCCTACATTTTTATCAAGTTTAGCCTCTATTACAGTTCCTATTCCATATCTACTAGGATTAGCCTTTAAGTCTAACATCTCACTAAGTACTAAGATATTATCAAGAAGAAGATCTATATTCTCTCCACTTTGAGCAGATATATTAACAAATATAGTATTACCACCCCATGCTTCTGGAACAAGACCTAGTTCACTTAATTCACTAGATATTCTTTCTATATTTATATTAGGTTTATCTATTTTATTAATAGCAACTATTATAGGTACACCAGCAGCTTTAGCATGCTCTATTGCTTCTTTAGTTTGTGGCATAACACCATCATCTGCTGCAACAATTACAATAACTATATCAGTAATACTAGCCCCTCTTGCTCTCATTTCAGTAAAAGCAGCATGTCCTGGAGTATCAATAAATGTTATTTTCTTACCATTTTTTACTACTTGATAAGCTCCTATATGTTGTGTTATACCTCCAGCTTCTCCTGATGCTACATGTGCATTTCTAATATAATCTAACAAAGTAGTTTTACCATGATCTACATGTCCCATTATAGTTACAACACAAGGTCTTTCTACTAATTCTTCTTCCTTATCTATTATTTCATAATTCTCAAAATTACTTATATCAGCACTTTCTTCTTTTTTAAGTTCTTTATTATAATCAAGTGTTATAATACTAGCATCATCAAAAGATATACTTTGATTACTACTTATCATAAGACCCATAAGTACTAACTTCTTAACTACTTCATTAACATTTACACCTAGTAAGTCAGCTAGCTGACTTACAGTCATATCTTCTTTATATAATATAATACTATCATCTTGCTCTTGCTTATTACTTTCAAGTTTCTCTTTCTTCTTATATATATCTTTCTTACTTTTAATAAATGCACTCTTATTTATAGTATCATTCTTCTTCTTAATCTTTACTTTCTTTTCATTACTCTCAGTATCTATACCTATACTTCCAGCTATCTCCTCAGCCCTATCTTCATATTCAAATTTAGATTCAAGATTAGAATCTATTTCTTTATTAATAGAATTATCTAACTGTACAACATCATCTTCACTTAAGGCATCATTATCACTTTTTACATTAATATTTAATTTCTTACAAAGTGCTAATACTTCTTTTACACTTAAATTAACTTCTTTTGCATATTCTACGACTTCCATCATAATTTTCACATCTCCTTTTTATATCATATTTAATAACTTCTCATATATTTCTTTACTTACTTCTTGTTTTAATATCTTAGATAAAACATCATTCTTCATAGCTCTTTGTACAATAGTTTTATCCTTCTTCAAGTATACTCCTCTTCCATTTGATTTATATGTTGGATCTATAAAAACTTTATCTTCATATTTAACTACTCTAAATAAGTCTTTCTTTTCTAGTCTTTCTTTTGTTATACAACAACATCTTAGTGGAATCTTCCTAGTCTTCATGACTCATCTTCCCACTTCCAACTTCTTTATTAATATCATCAATAGTCTTAATATTTATTCTATACCTTGTAAGTTTACTAGCAAGTTTAATATTTATACCCTTTTTACCTATTGCTAAACTTAAGTTCTCATCATCTGCTATTACTACTGCTTCTCTATTTTCTTTATCTGTTACTGAAACATTAAGATTCTTAGCTGGACTAAGAGCATTAGCTATAAACTTTTCATCATCTTCATCATAAAGAACAAGATCCATCTTTTCTCCACCAAGTTCTTTTATAATAGATGCTATTCTTCTTCCTTTTTCTCCTATACAAGAACCTATTGCATCAACATTCTCATTAGTAGATGAAACACATACTTTACTTCTAACTCCTGCTTCTCTAGCTACTCCATGCATAACTAAAGTCCCATCACTAAATTCTGGTACTTCAAGCTCAAATAACCTCTTAACAAATCCATAATGTTTTCTAGATAGTAATATAAATGGTCCTTTAGGAGTAGTTTCTATCTTACTAATATATACCTTAGTACTACTACCCATCTCAAGTTTTTCTCCAATAATAGTTTCAGTCTTAGGAAGTATACCTCTACTTTTACCTAAATCAATATAATAATTTCTAGCATCTTCCATTGCTACAAAACCTATCATAAGTTCACCTTCTTTATCAGCAAACTCTGCCATAATATTTTCTCTTTCAGCTTCTCTTATTTTTTGAAGTACTACCTGTTTAGCAACTCCTACAGCAACTCTACCAAAATCCTCTGGTGTTACTTCCTGTACTATAATATCTCCTACTTTATATGATTTCTTTATACTTTGAGCATCTTCTAAAGTAATAAAATATTCTTTATTCTCTTCTTCTTCATCAATAGTATCTACTACCTCTGTTTCTCTATATACTCTTATATCCCCTGTATTAATATCAATATCAGTTTTAATATTAGCACTTTCATTATAATTCTTCTTATAACTAATAGAAAAAGCTTGCTTCATAGCATCTACTACTACATTTATATCAAGTTTCTTCTCAAGTACTAACGCATCCATTGCTTTCTTAAATTCTTTATTATTCATTTTCTATCCCCTTACTACTAACATCTATTACATAAGAATCAAAATCATACTTTAAAGTATCCAATAATGGATTAATAATCTTAGTTACCTTCTCACATAAAGATATAGTTACTCCTTCCTTTGAATCAATTACAATAAATAATGTCTTCTCATTATCCTCTACCCCATCACGCACATCTATTACCTCTACACCTATATCTTTTAAAGGTAAAGTAATAACTTCCTTAACATCATTTTCCATATATATTCCTCCTTCTTAAATTAAAGAGTGGATAATAATCCACTCTCCCTTCGTCTCTTAATAATAATTATAACATAAATATATAAATAAATAAATATATA
>JAVVTI010000018.1:0-16668 GCA_036653735.1 Bacilli bacterium
GGCGGCCTAAATCTTAACTGTGCCGGAGGCGTGAGTTAAGATTTTTTATTTTGCGTAATAAAATGTTTGCTTTTTGCATCTATTTATAGTATAGTTATAAGCATGTGGCATTTATTTACTGCAAGGTTGCTGACACACCAGGTTAAGTTGTAGGCTTAATTCAAGGTCAGGTAATTTGTTTTGAGTAATGCTAACAATAATTATGCAAGGAGGAAAGTTATGTCTAAGAATAAAGTTCGTATTAGATTAAAAGCTTATGATCACAGAAGTTTGGATCAAGCTTGCGGAAAGATTGTTGAGACAGTTAAAAGAACTGGTGGAGTTGTTAGTGGTCCAGTACCATTACCTACTGAAATAGATAAAATTACTGTTTTAAGAGCTGTACATAAATACAAAGATGCTCGTGAGCAATTTGAAATGCGTACACACAAAAGATTAATAGATATTGATAACCCTAAAAAGGAAACTGTAGATGCGTTAACACATTTAGATTTACCTAGTGGTGTTGATATTGAAATCAAGTTATAATAATTAAAAAGAAAGAGGTTAAATTATGAAAGGAATCTTAGGACGTAAAGTTGGAATGACAAGTGT
The DNA here is from genome assembly GCA_036653735.1 of Bacilli bacterium. Lineage (GTDB taxonomy): Bacteria > Bacillota_I > Bacilli_A > RF39 > UBA660 > CAVCAD01. Next base: position 595 of record JAVVTI010000018.1, read on the forward strand.
TTTTCTAACAAACGGAAAAATGGTACCGGTTACTGTTGTTGAAGTAGAGCCAAATGTTGTTCTTCAAATTAAAACAGTTGAAAAAGACGGGTACTCAGCTATTAAGTTAGGTGCATTTGACAAAAAAGAAAAGAATGCAGTTAAGCCTGAACTTGGTATTGCTAAAAAAGCTAATGCTATGCCTAAGCGCTTCTTAAAAGAAATAAAGAACGTTGATGTTTCTCTTTATGAAGTAGGTAAAGTAGTTTCTGCTGATTTGTTTGAAGCAGGAGAAGTTGTAGATGTTACAGGAACATCAAAAGGAAAAGGGTTTGCAGGTGTTATTAAGAGATGGAATCAATCTCGTGGACCAATGACTCATGGATCAGATTATCATAGAAAACCAGGTTCTCTAGGACCTATGAGACCTATGAGAGTTCTTAAAGGTAAGAAGTTACCTGGACAAATGGGTAATGAACAAATAACTATTCAAAACCTAGAAATAATAAGTATAGATATGGAAAACAATTGTATTTTAGTAAGTGGAAATGTTCCAGGACCTAAAAAGGGATATGTTTTCATAAGAAGTTCTGTTAAAGGCAAAAATAAAAAAGAAGCCGCAGAATTAGTTAGTTATGAAGAAGAAACTAAGGAGGAAAATAATGGCAAAAACTAGTATTTTAAATCTTAGTGGAGAAAAGGTTAAAGATCTTACTCTTAATGATAGTGTTTGGAATATAGAGGTTAATGAAGTAGTACTTACTGATGCTCTTAATTTACAAATGGCTTCTTTAAGACAAGGAACTGCTAAAGTAAAGAATCGTAGTGAAGTTAGTGGTGGAGGAAGAAAACCTTGGAAACAAAAAGGTACAGGACGTGCTCGTCAAGGATCTACTCGTAGTCCACAATGGAGACACGGAGGTATTGTTTTTGGGCCAACTCCTAGAAGTTATAGTAAAAAACAAAATAGAAAAGAAAGAGTTCTTGCTATAAAGAGTGCTCTTAGTAGTAAGTTTCAAAATAATGAACTAGTAGTAGTAAATAATTTTGACTTAAAGACTAATAAGACTAAGGATTTAATAAGTATATTAGAAAATCTTAAAGTTAATAAAGCATTATTTGTAATAAGTACTGAAAATGAAAACTTATATTTAGCAAGTAGAAATAATGAAAAACTTAATATTATATTATCAAATGAACTAAACATTTTAGAAATAATTAAATGTAATCAATTAGTTATAGATGAAGCAAGTGTTAAGAAAATAGAGGAGGTGCTAGGATAATGGATGCTAGTATAATAAAAGCTCCTATTATTACTGAAAAGACACAAGACCTAATGAATAATAATGCTTATGTTTTTAAAGTAGATAAAAGTGCTAATAAAACTCAAATTAAACAAGTTATAGAAGAAAAGTTTAATGTAAAAGTTAAAAATGTAAATACACTTAATGTAAAAGGCAAGAAGAAAAGAGTAGGAAAATATTCTGGAAGAACAAGTGATTATAAGAAAGCAATTGTTACTCTAAAGGAAGGCTCTAAAATAGAGATTTAAGGAAGGAATAAGTTATGTCAATAAGAATTTACAAACCAACAACTAATGGTATGAGAAATAAAAGTACACTTGTAAATGATGCTATAACTAGTAAAAGTACTGTTAAAAGTTTATTAAAGAGCAGTAGTAAAACTGGTGGTAGAAACAATCAAGGTAAAATTTCTGTAAGACATATTGGTGGTGGTGCTAAAAGAAAATATCGTGTTATTGATTTTAGAAGAAATAAAGATGGTATTGTTGGAATAGTTGCTACTATAGAATATGATCCAAATAGAAGTGCTAATATTGCTCTTATCAATTATGCAGATGGTGAAAAAAGATATATAATTGCTCCTCTTGGTTTAAAAGTAGGAGAAACAGTTGAAAGTGGAGATGCAGTAGACATTAAAGTTGGTTACGCACTTCCTCTTAGAAACATTCCAGTAGGAACAACAGTTCATAATGTTGAACTTTCTCCAGGAAAAGGTGCTGTACTAGCTAGAAGTGCTGGAACAAGTGCTCAAATTTTAGGAAGAGAAGACAAATATGTTCTTATAAGATTAAGAAGTGGTGAGACAAGAAAAGTTCTAGGTAGTTGTAAAGCAACTGTTGGAGAAGTTGGTAATACTGACTTTTCACTAGTTAAATTAGGAAAAGCAGGAAGAAAAAGACACTTAGGAGTTCGTCCTACAGTTCGTGGTTCTGCTATGAACCCTAATGATCATCCACATGGTGGTGGTGAAGGTAAAGCTCCAATAGGAAGAAAACAACCTTATACACCTTGGGGTAAACCAGCACTAGGATATAAGACAAGAAAGACTAAGAAAGCTTCTGAGAAATTAATAATTTCTCGTAAGAAAAAATAGGAAGGAAGATAAGCATATGGCAAGAAGTTTAAAAAAAGGACCTTATGTATTTGATAGATTATTAAAAAGAGCACGTGCAGTTAATGCAAGTGGTAAAAAAGAAGTTCTTAAAACTTGGTCTCGTAGAAGTACGATATATCCAGATTTTGTAGGACTAACATTCGCTGTACATAATGGTAAAGATTTTATACCCGTATATGTAACAGAAGATATGGTTGGGCATAAACTTGGAGAGTTTTCATTAACTCGTAAGTTTGGTGGTCACGGTAATTCTGGTAAGAAATAGGAGGAGTAAATAATGGAAGCATATAGTATTCATAAAGGTGCCATGATTGCGCCTCGTAAAACAAGAATGACACTAGACCTTATAAGAGGTAAAAGTGCAAATGTAGCCTTATCTATATTAGCTACTACTAATACTAAAGCAAGTCGTTTAATAAAAAAAGTACTTGATAGTGCAATTGCAAATGCAGTTAACAATAATGGTGCTGATAAAGATAAACTTATGATAGTAGAAACTTATGTAAATGAAGGTAAAACATTAAAAAGATTTAAAATGGCATCAAAGAGTAACATTGATAAAAGATTTAAAAGATCAAGTCATATATATATAAAAGTAAGTGACTTAGAAGCAGGCAAGGAGGAATAGTATGGGTCAAAAAGTAAGTCCAATAGGACTAAGAGTTGGTATCAATAAAGACTGGGAAAGCTCATGGTATGCTCCTAGTAAAGATTTTTCTAAATATCTAATGTTAGATATTAAAATAAGAGAATATCTTGAAAAAGAATTAAAAGCTTGCTCAGTAGCCTCTATTATAATAGAGAGAAATAAGAAGAGAACTAATGTAATAATTAATACTTCTAAACCAGGTGTTGTAATAGGACGTGGTGGAGAAGAAATTGAAAAGAGAAAAAAAGCTCTTCAAAAACTTACTGGAGAAGAAATTTACTTATCAATAGTAGAAGTTAAGAATCCAGATATGAATGCTACTTTAGTAGCACAGAATATTGCTACTCAAATAGAAAACAGAGTAAGCTATAGAATGGCTCAAAAAAGAGCTATTAGAAACGTTATGAAGTGTGGTGCTAAAGGTGTTAAAACTGCTGTATCAGGACGTCTAAACGGAGCTGAAATAGCAAGAAGAGAACATTATAGTGAAGGAACTGTACCACTTCATACATTAAGAGCTGATATAGACTATGCAAGTGTAGCGGCTCAAACAATATATGGAAAAATAGGTGTTAAAGTTTGGATCTATAAAGGTGAAATTCTTCCTGCTAAAAATAAAAAAGGAGGTGTTTTAGATGTTAATGCCAAAGAGAACAAAGTATCGTAAGCCACATAGACTTAGTTATGAAGGAAAGAGTAAAAGTAATACTACTTTATCTTTTGGAGACTATGGACTAATGGCTAAAGAAGGTTCATATATAACTGCAAGACAGATAGAAGCAGCTCGTATAGCAATGACACGTAAAATGAAAGAAGCTAAAAGAGGTAAAGTATGGATTAACATATTCCCACATTTAGCTAGAACTAAAAAACCTGCTGAAATGCGTATGGGTAGTGGAAAAGGTAACGTAGAAGAATGGGTAGCTGTTGTTAAAGCTGGTAAAATCATGTTTGAAATGAATGATGTAACAGAAGAAACAGCTAAAGAAGCTTTTAGATTAGCTTCTCATAAATTACCTATTAAAACAAAATTTGTTAAAAAGGAAGAGGTGGCTTAATTATGGATATTGTAGAAATAAGAAAGTTATCTAACGAAGAAATAAATAAAAAAATTGCTGAATTTAAAGCAGAATTATTTAATTTAAGATTTGCTATAGCAACTGGAAACTTAGAAAAACCACATAGAGTGAAACTTCTAAGACATTCTATAGCAAGATGTAAAACTACTTTAAAAGAACGTGAAATAGAAGGGAATAATTAGGGCTTATGGAAACTAAAAAACAAGAAATAGTTGGTAAAGTTGTAAGTGCAGCATGTGATAAAACTATCACAGTAGCTGTTATATCTTATAAGAAACACCCACTATACTCAAAAAAAGTTATCAGTACTAAAAAATATTGTGTACATGATGAAAACAATGAGGCTAAAATTGGAGATACTGTTAAGTGTGTTTCTTGTAGACCTTTATCTAAAAGTAAGAGATATACTTTAGATAAAGTTGTTGAAAAAGCCGTAATATTATAAGGAGGACTAAAAAATGGTACAACCAGAAAGTCGTTTAAAAGTTGCTGATAATTCAGGTGCTCGTGAAATACTTGTTATTAGAGTACTTGGTGGTAGCTTTGTAAGAAGCGGAAATATTGGAGACATTGTAGTTGGAACTGTTAAAAAAGCAATTCCTAATAGTAATGTAGAAAAAGGTAAAGTAGTAAAAGCTGTAATCGTAAGAACAGTACATGGATCTACAAGAAGTGACGGAAGTCACATTAAGTTCGAAGATAATGCTTGTGTTCTTATTAAAGATGATAATAGTCCTGTAGGAACTCGTGTTCTTGGACCTGTTGCTCGTGAACTTCGTGATAAAAACTTCATGAAAATCGTTTCACTAGCACCTGAAGTATTATAGGAGGAGTCATAATGAGAATTAAAGTTGGAGACACAGTTAAAGTAATAACTGGAGAAAGTAAAAATAAAACTGGCAAAGTAATTGCAGTTTTAAGAAAAAAAGACAAAGTAGTTGTTGAAAACATTAATATGATAAAAAAGCATATTAAACCTAATGGACAAAATGAACCTGGTGGAATTCGTGAAATGGAAGCCCCAATACATAAGTCTAATGTTAAAGTAATTACTAAAGAAGAAATTAAAGCAGAAAAGAAAGTTACTGCAAAAAAAGTTACTGCTCCAAAAGCAGAAAAAAAAGTAACTGTAAAAAAAGCTAAAGAAAGTGATAAGTAGGAGGATATATGGAAACTTTTAAAGAATTATATATAAAAGAAATAGTTCCTGCACTAACTAAAAAGTTTAATTATACATCTGTTATGGCTGTACCCAAACTAAATAAAATAGTTTTAAATATGGGTGTTGGCGATGCTACTGTTGATTCTAAGTTTTTGGATTCTGCTGTTAAAGAACTAGCACTTATAGCAGGACAAAAAGCTGTTATAACAAAAGCTAAAAAATCAATAGCAGGTTTTAAATTAAGAGAAGGCAATAAAATAGGATGTAAAGTAACCCTTCGTGGAGAAAATATGTATATCTTTTTAGAAAAACTAATAAAGATTGCATTACCTAGAACAAGAGATTTCAGAGGAATCTCAAAGGGAAGCTTTGATGGAAGAGGAAACTACACTTTAGGAATTAAAGAGCAACTTATATTTCCTGAGGTAAACTATGATGAAGTAATTAAAACTCGTGGATTAGATGTTGTTATAGTAACAACAGCTAAGACAAACGAAGAAGCTTTAGAATTACTATCAGGTTTTGGTTTACCGTTTAAGAAGTAAGGAAAGGAAGAAAAAATGGCAAAAACAAGTAAAATAGTTAGTCAATCAAGAGGCTCAAAATTCAAAGTAAGAGAATATACAAGATGTCAAAGATGTGGAAGACCACACGGAGTTTTAAGTAAATTTGGATTATGTCGTATTTGTTTTAGAGAACTTGCTAATAAAGGACAAATACCAGGCGTAAAGAAATCTAGTTGGTAAAAGGAGGACTATTATGGTAAATGATACAATAGCTGATATGTTAACAAGAATAAGAAATGCTAATCAAATGAAGTATAAAACTGTTAACGTACTTAAGACAAAAATAACAGTAGGAATAGCAGATATTCTTACTAAAGAAGGTTTTATTGATGGAAGCGTAGCTGAAAAAGATACTAAACCAGCAATACTTATATTAAATTTAAAATATACTAAGAAAAAAGAAAGAGTAATTACCGGTCTTAAAAGAATTAGTAAACCTGGACTAAGAGTTTATACTAGTAGTGCAGAATTACCTAAAGTTCTTAATGGACTAGGAATAGCAATTATATCTACACCCGAAGGTTTAATGACAGATAAAGAAGCAAGAAAAAGAAACCTAGGTGGAGAAGTACTTGCTTATGTATGGTAAGGAGGACAGTAAATGAGTCGTATAGGAAATAGAATATTAAGTATTCCTGATGGAGTAACAGTAAATATAGATAAAGATTTAATTACTGTTAAAGGACCTAAAGGAGAACTTAAATTTAATTATAAGAATAACTGTATTAATGTAGAAGTACTTGATAATACAGTAGTAGTAAAAAGAAATAATGAAATTAAAACTACTAAACAATTACATGGAACAACAAACTCTATAATAAATAATATGATTATAGGAGTAACTGAGGGCTATAAAAAAGACTTAGAAATAGTAGGTGTAGGTTATAAGTTCCTAGTAAATGGAAACAAGCTAACTGTAAATGCTGGATACTCTAACCCTGTTGTTATGGATATTCCACAAGGAGTAAAAGTTGAGTCTGCTAGTCAAACAGAACTTTCACTCTCAGGAATAGATAAACAAGAGGTAACAGAGTTTGCAGCAGTTATTAGAGAAGTTAGAAAACCAGAACCTTATAAAGGTAAAGGTATTAAGTATAAAGATGAATATATTCGTCGTAAAGAAGGAAAGAAAGCTGCATAAGGAGGAATAAATATGATTAAAAATGTAACAAGAAATGAAAATCGTTTAGCAAGACATGCTAGAATCCGTAAGAATATGTCTGGAACTAGTACTACTCCTAGATTAAATGTGTTTAAAAGTAATACCAATATATATGCAAGTATAATTGATGACGAAACTAAAAACACACTAGTAAGTGCTTCTTCTTTAGAGATGAAATTAAAAACAAACAATGTAGAAAGTGCTGCAAAAGTAGGAGCAGAAATTGCTTCTAGAGCTAAAGCATTAAAAATAAAAAAAGTTGTTTTTGATAGAGGCGGATATCACTTTCACGGAAAAGTAAAAGCATTAGCTGAAGCTGCTCGTGAAAATGGATTAGAGTTTTAGGGAGGATATGAATGAATAATAATAATAATAACAGAGATAACAGAAGAAATTTTGATGTCAAAAAATTATATGAAGAAAAAGTCATCTCTATTTCTCGTGTAACTAAAGTTAATAAGGGAGGTCGTACTTTTAGATTTTCTGCAACTGTAGCAGTAGGTGACAGAAAAGGTAAAGTAGGACTAGGAACTGGTAAAGCAAGTGAAGTACCAGAAGCAATAGGTAAAGCAATTAAAGCTGCTGAAAAGAATGTATTTACTATTGATCTAGTTGATAATAGAACACTATCACATGAAGCAATAGGTGTATGTGGAGCTGCTAAAGTTCTAATTAAACCTGCATCTATTGGTAAAGGAATAGTTGCTGGAGGACCAGTAAGAAATGTTCTAGAACTAGTAGGAATAAAAGATGTAATATCTAAAAGCCTAGGAAGTAATACACAAATAAATACAGCAAAAGCTACAATAGAAGCTTTAAAAGCACAAAAAAGCTTAGCAAATGTTGCAGCACTTCGCGGTAAAACAGAAGAGGAGATATTAGGATAATGAAATTAAATGAATTAAAAGCAAATCCTGGATCAACTCATAGAAGAAAAATAGTTGGTAGAGGTCCAGGAAGCGGAATGGGTAAAACTTCATGCCGCGGAGAAAATGGACAAAAATCAAGAAGTGGAGCATCAATTCCATTATGGTTTGAAGGTGGACAAAATCCACTATATAAAAGAATACCAGGAAGAGGATTTAATAATACAAGATTCACAAGAAGATATGCTATAGTAAACGTAAGTGAACTAAATATATTTAATGATGGAGATACTATTACTAAAGAAATGCTTCTAGATGCAAAACTTATAACAAAAGAATTAAAAGGACTAAAGATTTTAGGTAATGGTGAACTTACTAAAAAATTAGTTGTAAAAGCTAATATTTTTACAAACAGTGCTATTAATAAAATAGAAGCACAAGGTGGAAAAGCTGAGGTGATCTAATATGTTTGATGCTTTCAAACAAATATTTAAACCTAATAATAAAGACTTAAGAAAAAGAGTGATATTTACATTAGTAGCACTTATGATTTTTAGTCTAGGAAATGCTATAACAGTTCCTGGTATGCAAGAAATAACAGGAGACTTAGGATTTCTAGAACTACTTAATGCAATGAGTGGAGGAGGACTTAAACAGTTTTCTATATTCGCTCTAGGAGTAATGCCTTATATTACAGCATCCATTATTACACAACTTCTACAAATGGATATAATTCCATACTTCAAAGAACTTAAAGAGTTAGGTGAAGAAGGAAGAAGAAAGATGAATAAAATAACTAGATACCTAGGCATATTCTTTGCCTTTGTAGAAGGATATATTTATTCTATAATGTTTATAGGTGGAAAACTTCCAGCTAGTGAATACATAGTAATAGCAACTATCTTAACAGGTGGTACAGCATTTCTTTTATGGTTAGGAGATCAAATAACTAATAAAGGTATAGGTAATGGAATATCACTTATAATAATGGCTGGTATAGTAAATACATTACCTACTATGTTTAGCCAAGCATTCAAAGCATTAGTCCCAGCTAGTTCAAACCTATTTATAGGCTCTATTAGCTTTGCTCTATTTGTAGCATTATACTTCTTCATAATAGTAGGAGTCATATTTGCACAAGAAAGTGAAAGAAGAATACCAATTCAATATTCAAACAGAACTGTTTCATCTTATGGAGGGAGAAGTACATACCTTCCACTGAAACTAAATAGTGCTGGAGTAATACCAGTAATATTCGCATCAGCTTTGTTTGCTATACCAACAACACTTACATATTTTTTAAAAAGTCAAAGTATAACAATGTTTATTAATAATTACTTAACTACTAAAACACCTGTTGGATTTATTATATATATATTACTAATTATTATGTTTACATACTTTTATACATATATAGTAATAAACCCAGAGGAACTTTCTAAAAACTTAAATGAAAGTGGAGGTTATATTCCAGGTATTAGACCAGGAAAAGAAACCATAAAATATGTTAGTAGAGTATTAGCTAGAATAACATTTCTAGGTGCATTATTTATAGCAACTATAGCAGCACTTCCTATTATATTTACAGCATTTACTAAACTACCAAGTATAGTACAAGTAGGTGGTACAAGTATATTAATAGTAGTAGGCGTTGTCCTAGAAACATATAAACAACTTGAAAGTACGGTAGCATCAAGAGGCTATAATAAAAGATAAAGGTAAGGTGAAAAAATGAATTTAGTATTTATATCTCCTCCTGCAGCAGGAAAAGGAACTATAAGTGATATGCTCAAACAAAAATATGATTTAACAAATATTTCTGTTGGACAATTACTAAGAGATGTAGATTCAAGTACCCCAGTAGGAATGAAAATAAGAGAAATTCAACAAACAGGGCAACTAGTAGATCTATCCATAACGGTTTCTCTACTAGAAAAAAGACTAGAACAACCTGATATTAAAAAGGGCTTCATTCTAGATGGATTTCCAAGAAATCTAGAACAAGCACTAGAACTTAATGAACTACTAAATAAAATAGGTGTTTCATTAGACCATGCAGTATATCTTAAAGTAGATGAAGAAACTGCTAAAAAGAGAATATTAGGTAGACTAGTATGTCCTAACTGTAAAGCAACATTTAATAACTTAACTGGATTTAACACACCAATTAAAGAAGGAGTGTGTAATATATGTTCTTCTTCCTTAGAATCAAGAAATGATGATAATGAAGAAAGCTTTAAAAAAAGATTTAATCTATTTAATAAAGAAACATATCCAGTAGTAGATTACTATAAAAAGTTAGGTAAACTTATAGAAGTTGATGCATCACTTGGAAAACCAGAAGAGACACTTAAAGAACTTGAAAGAAAACTTGGTCTATGAAAATAATTTGTAAAACAGATGAAGAAATAGAAAAAATAGAAGTAGCTGGTAAAATGTCTTATGATATTTTAATGAATCTAAAATCTATTATAAAAAAGGGAATAACAACAAGACAAATAGATGACTATGTAAATGCATACATAAAGAAAAGAAAATGCATACCAGCATTTCTAAACTATGAAGGATTTCCCTCATCATGTTGCATTTCAGTAAATGATATGGTAGTTCATGGAATACCATCAACATATAAACTTAAAGATGGTGATATAGTATCAGTAGATTTAGGTGTTATATATAAAGGTTACTACTCAGACACAGCATATACTTATATAGTTGGCACTACTACTAAAGAAGTAGAAGAGTTTGTAATAAACACACAAAAAGCTTTATATAAAGGCTTATCATTAATAAAAGATGGAGTGTGTTTAAATGATATATGCAAAGCTATAGAAAGTATTGCAGTGGAAAATGGATATGGAGTAGTAAAAGAACTAACAGGTCATGGAGTAGGCTTATCACTACATGAAGAGCCCTATATCCCTAATTATTCTAATGAGGATAGTAAAAGTATATACTTGCATTCTGGTAATGTAATAGCCATAGAACCAATGTTTACAATAGGCAGTGAAAAAATCAGGTTACATAGTGATGGCTGGGGAATATCTACAATAGATAAAAGCCTTGCTTCTCACTTTGAACATACAGTACTCGTAACAACAAGCGGGTACAGAATATTAACAGGAGAGTGATATTTTGGGTAAAGAAGGATACATAGAATTAGATGGTAAAGTTTTAGAAGTTTTACCAGGCGGTGACTATAAAGTCAAGCTTGAAAACGAGCACATAGTAGAAGCTCGCGTTTCTGGGAAAATACGAATGAATATGATTCGCATCTATCCAGGCGATACTGTGCTTATGGAAATTCCAATTTGTGATTTAACACGCGGGCGTATAATATATAGAAAGTAATGGAGGAATAAAATGAAAGTAAGACCATCAGTAAAAAAAATATGTGACAAATGTAAAATAATAAAAAGAAATGGTAAAGTTATGGTGATTTGTGAGAATCCAAAACATAAACAAAGACAAGGTTAGGAGGAAAAATGGTACGTATAAAGAATATTGATTTACCTAATGAAAAAAGAATAGTAATCGCCCTTACTTATATTTATGGAATAGGTACTTCAAGAGCTGAAAAGATTTGTGAAAAAGCTAAAGTTTCAACAGAAATTAAAACTAAAGATCTAACTGATGATCAAATTTCTGCATTAAGAAGCGAAATAGATGCTTATACTTTAGTGGGTGATTTAAAACGTGAAAAAGATATGAATATAAAAACTAAAATGGAAATAAATTCATATCAAGGTATTAGACATAAAAAAGGTCTTCCAGTAAGAGGACAACATACACAAAGTAATGCAAGAACACGTAAAGGTAAAGCTAAAACAATAGCTAATAAGAAGAAATAGGAGGAAAGTATGGCTTATAATAGAAGAAAAAGAAAACAAAAAATAAGTGTTGTAGAAGGACAAGTTCATATACATTCTACATTTAATAATACTATTGTTACAGTAACTGATAATAATGGAAAAGTAGTATCATGGGCATCAGCTGGTACTTCTGGATTCAAAGGAAGTAAGAAAAAGACTCCCTATGCAGCAGGAGTAAGTGCTGAAGCTGCCGGAAGAGCTGCAGTAGATAATGGAATGAAAAGAGCTGAAGTATTCGTAAAAGGTATTGGTGGTGGTAGAGAAACTGCTATCAGATCACTACAAACAGCAGGATTAGAAATTACTGCAATAAACGATGTAACTCCAATTCCGCATAATGGTTGTAGACCACCTAAAAAGAGACGCGGATAACGGATTTAAGAAGGGAAAGAAAATATATGTTGAAATTTGAAAAACCAGATTATACTGTAGAAGAATATTCAAACGATAATTTTTATGGAAAGTTCGTTCTAGAACCTCTTGAAAGAGGATTCGGAACAACTATAGGAAATGCACTTAGAAGAGTAATGCTTTCTAGCTTACCTGGATGTGCAGTATCTAGTGTTAAAATTGAAGGCGTACTTCATGAATTTCAAAAAATAGATGGAGTCGTAGAAGATGTAACAGAAATAGTACTAAACCTAAAGAAACTAGTACTTAGAAATCATGGAACTAGCGAAGTAGTACTACATTTAAAATCAGACAAAGAAGGCGAAGTAAAAGCCTCTATGATAGAACAAAACTCTGATATAGAAATAGTTAATCCAGACCTAGTTATTGCCACACTTTCAAAAGGTGGTTCTATAGATATGACAATAAATGTATCTAATGGAAAAGGCTATGTAGATGGAAAAGAAAATGCATTAAACTTTAGAAACAAAGAACAAGGTTTAATAGCAGTAGACTCATTATTTTCTTCAATAGAAAGAATTAACTATGAAGTAGAAGAAGCACGTGTTGGTCAAAGTAGTAACTATGATAAACTAGTAATGAATGTATATACTAATGGAGCTTTAAAGCCACAAGAAGCAATAGCTTTAGCTAGTAAAATACTTATGGAACATTTAAACATCTTAACATCTTTAAATAATATATCTGATGTAACAGGATTACTTAAAGAAAAAGAAAAGAGTAATGAACATAAAGTACTAGAAACACCCATAGAAGATATGGATCTAACAGTAAGAGCATATAACTGCCTAAAAAGAGCAGGAATACATACTCTTCAAGACCTAACTGCTATGACAGAAAATGAAATAATGAAAATAAGAAATCTAGGTAAGAAGTCTTTAAAAGAAGTTCTAGATAAGACTAAAGCTACTGGATTAAAATTTAAAGGCGAAGAGTAGGAGGATTTATGGCACTATATAGAAAATTAAATAGAGAAACCAAAATAAGAAGAAGTATTCTTTCTAGTCTTACTAAAACAGTACTTTCAAATGGATATGTAGAAACAACTAATGAAAGAGCTAAAGAAGTTAGAAAATTTGTTGATAAAATGATAACATATTCAAAAAAAGGAGATTTATTATCAAGAAGAAAAGCCTTAGCTTTTCTTAATAATGATAAAGACTTAGTAAAAATGCTATTTGATGATCTTAGTGTAAGATACCAAGATAGAGAAGGTGGATACACAAGAATCATTAAACTAAAAGAAAGAATCGGAGACGATGCTTTAATAGTAAGATTAGAACTAGTATAAAAAAAGAAAGCTTTACTTTACTGTAAAGTTTTCTTTTTTATATAAATAATTACTTAATACCTTGTTAAACATAACTAAAATATGATAAACTTATAAAAGGAGAATAAAAATGAAAAAACTAAAAGAAAAACAAATACAAGTAAAAGAGAAAAAAATTAAAAAAGCAAAAAAAGATAATAAAAACAGTGTTAAAAACGCTTCTTTTAGTTTATTTGAGGTTATATCAGTTATTGTTATAACAGCCGTTGTAGTAAGCTTATGTAGTGGTGTAGTGGTCTTTACTAACTACTCAAACATTAATAAAAAGATAAACTATTCAAAAGACTCTTCCTTTAAAGAACTTCAAGAAACATATAACCATATAATAGGAAGCTATGTAGATAAAATAGATGAAGGAGCACTTGTTAATAGTGCTATAAAAGGAATGTTTGACTACCTAGAAGATAATAATACTGACTACCTAGAAGAAGGAGAAACACAAGATCTTCAAGAAAAACTAAATGGTAAATACACAGGAATAGGTATAGAAGTAAGATCAGATGATAATGGTATAATCCTAGTAAAAGTATTCGTTGATACACCAGCTCATGAAGCTGGTCTTAAAGCAGGAGATAAAATCCTATCTATTAATGGCCAAAACCTAGAAGGAAAAGATTCAACATACCTAGCAAACATATTAAAAAAAGAAAAAAACCAAACATATATAATAGAATATAAAAGAGAAGACAAAACTTCCAAAGTAACAGTTAAAACACAAGAAGTACAAATTCCTTCTGTAACATCCAAAATAATAGATAATATAGGATACCTAAAAATAAATGCATTTGCCCAAAACACATATAATCAATTTAATAAAGAACTTGTAGCATTAGAATCTTCTAATATAAAAGGACTTATAATAGATGTAAGAAGCAATACAGGAGGATACTTAGACTCAGCCTATAATATAGCAGACCTCTTTATAAAGAAAGATAAAATAATCTACCAGTTAAGAGATAAAGATGGTAAAAAGACTGCATACAAAGCTAAAACAGAAGAATCAAGAGAATACCAAGTAGTATTCCTAATAAATGGAGGATCAGCATCAGCAAGTGAAATACTAGCAGCATCCCTAAAAGATAATAATAATGCTAAATTCGTAGGAACAACTTCATATGGAAAAGGAACAGTACAAAACACTCAAAACTTAACAGGAGGCTCTATGATCAAATATACAACCGCATACTGGCTAACTCCTAAAGGAATATGTATTAATAAAATAGGACTTAAACCTGATACTGAAGTAGAATTTAAAATAGATAAAGACATTCAACTAGAAGCTGCATTAAAAGAATTTCAATAAGTATTACAAGCCAAACTAAACTTTGGCTTTTTATATTACTTATTATTTGTTATAATATAACAAGAAAGCGGTATAACATGAAAAATAAAATAAACAAAGATGTTACTATACACTGCTATAAACATAATGGAATGTTAAACAAAGTATGGGAAGAAGCAGTAATACTAGATGAAAAAGAAGACTATATAGTAGTAGGAAATGATAATGTACTAGTACTAAGAAGAGATGGAAGAGCATGGAGAACAAAAGAAAAAGCAATAGTATACTTTTTTAAGAACCATTGGTACAACGTAGTGGTACAATTTAAAAGAGATGGAATATATTATTATTGTAATATGGCAAGCCCGTATATTATTGATATGAATATCATAAAATATATAGATTATGATTTAGACCTAAGAGTTTATCCTAAAGGTAAACAAAAAATACTAGATAAAAACGAATATGAATACCATAAAAACATAATGAAATATTCTAAAGATCTTGACATTATTATACAATCAGAATTAAAAACACTATTAAATTTGAAAGAAAATCAATTAATGCCATTTAATAAAGAAGAAAATATGAAATATTATAACCTATACTGTTCTATGAATAAATAAAAAGTTTTATAATATAATTAAAAGGAAATTTCAAAAACAAGAAAAAAACACTGCCAAAAACGCCCTAAATTGACAAAAAACGCACTTTTTTAAAGAAATTTAACAAAAAGTGTAAAAAAGTGTTGACATCTTAATAATGAAATGATATATTATTAAGGCAACGAAGGAAAAGGCTTGCGAAATGATCTTTGAAAACTAAGTAAAATAATGAGTTTTGTAGCTAGGAAAAAACGAAATCAATTCTTTAAACAATAGATTAGTTTTTATTGAGAGTTTGATCCTGGCTCAGGATAAACGCTGGCGGCATGCCTAAGACATGCAAGTCGAACGAAGTGGTCCACTGAAGTTAAATTGAAGTTTGCGAGCTTGCTCAAAAATGGATATTTAATGGATGTGGGTTTCCACTTAGTGGCGAACGGGTGAGTAACACGTGGGTTATCTGCCTTCAAGACTGGAATAACAGCTAGAAATGGTTGCTAATACCGGATGTGATAGTAATATCAAAGGAGCCTTAAAGCTCCGCTTGAAGATGAGCCTGCGTCGTATTAGTTAGTTGGTGGGGTAATGGCCTACCAAGACAACGATGCGTAGCCGGACTGAGAGGTTGAACGGCCACACTGGGACTGAGACACGGCCCAGACTCCTACGGGAGACAGCAGTTAGGAATATTCG
>JAVVTI010000019.1:0-16068 GCA_036653735.1 Bacilli bacterium
AATAAGTGCTTTTAATTAAAGTAATAATGTGATAAAATAATAGATACGTAAGTGAGGTATTATTATGGGCAAAATTATAGCACTAGTTAATCAAAAAGGAGGAGTTGGTAAAACTACTACAAGTATTAATTTATCAAGTTCTTTAGGTTATTTGGATAAGAAAGTGCTATTGATTGATTTAGATCCACAGAGTAACTCAACTACTGGTTTAGGTATTAATAAATCTAGTGTTAAGAATAGTATTTATAATGTAGTAATGAATACTTGTGAGGTGCAGGATGCTATTATTAAGACTGAGTTTAAGAATCTTAGTGTAATACCTTCTATGATTAATTTAGCGGGTATTGATATTGAATTAATACAGAAGGGTAATTCGAATCTTAATTTTAAGATAGGTGATCAATTAAAAATACAACTTGAGAAGATAAAGGATAGGTATGATTATATTATTATAGATTGTCCACCTTCTTTAGGGCTTTTAACTACTAATGCATTAGCAGCATCTAACTCAGTATTAATTCCTGTTCAATGTGAGTATTTTGCTTTAGAAGGTGTTACTCAATTACTTAATACTATTATTTTAACTCAGAATCAAATTAATCCTAAGTTAGATATAGAAGGTGTACTACTAACTATGTTAGATGGAAGAACTTTATTAGGATTAGAAGTAGTAGAGGATGTTAAGAAGTATTTTAAGGAAAAAGTGTTTAATACTATTATTCCTAGATTAGTAAGATTAGTAGAGGCACCAAGTCATGGTAGACCAATTTTAGAATATGCTCCTAATAGTAGAGGTGCTCAGGCGTATATAAATTTAGCTAATGAGGTGATTGAAAGAAATGGACAGTAATAATAAGAGAAGAGCTTTAGGTAGGGGTTTAGAGCAGTTGTTTTCTAATGAAGCAATTGATCTTAATTCTTTTGAGAAGCAAATTGTTGAGAGTGCTAAGGATACTGATATAATAGAGGTTTCTTTAAGTGAACTTAGAAGTAATCCTTATCAACCTAGAAAGGTTTTTGATGAGGAGAAGTTAAATGAACTTGCTCAATCAATTAAAGAATATGGTGTTATACAACCAGTTATTATTAAAAAAAGTATAAAGGGTTATGAAATAATAGCTGGTGAAAGAAGAGTTAAGGCTAGTTTATTAGCTGGTAAAAGTACTATACCTGCTATTATTAAAGATTTTAATGATGATGAGATGATGCAAATAGCTGTACTTGAGAATATACAGAGAGAAGATTTATCTGCTATAGAAGAGGCTGAAGGTTATAAGAAGTTAATTAATAGTTTAGGTATTACTCAGGAGGAACTTGGTAAGAAAATAGGTAAGAGTAGAAGTTATATTACTAATTTATTAGGTCTTTTAAGATTACCAAAAGATGTACAAAAGAGAATTCTTAATAAGGAACTTTCTTTAGGGCATGCTAAAATTCTTAGTAAGATAGAATCTGATGATTTAATTATTCAGTTAACTGATAAGATAATTGATGAAGATCTTAGTGTTAGAGCATTTGAAACACTTATGAATAAAGTAGATGTTGATAAGAAGGTTGTTAATAAAAAGAGAAGTAGTTTTAATAAGTATGATTTTATAGAAGAAATTATGAGGGTAAAGATTGGTTCTCTTGTTAAGATTAATGAGAAGAAGGTTGTTATTCCTTTTGATAGTGAAAAAGATTTGGAAAGAATCTTGGAAATATTGAATATAAATATTGAGGAGTAGAAGATATAATATGAGCTTTAATTATAAAGTTGGAAGTAAGGTTATTATGAAGAAACCTCATCCTTGTAAGACTAATTTATGGCTTATTACAAGGTGTGGAATAGATATTAAGCTTAAGTGTATTAATTGTGAGAGAAGTATTATGATTGATAGATTAGAGTTTGAGAAGAAGCTTAAGAAAGTGGTGGAAGAATGAAGGAAAAGATTAAGAAACATAAAAGTCCTATTATAATATTTATATTGCTTACTTTTGGTATAATAGTTTTGAGTGGTGTTTTTTCTTTTTTAGGGGTTCAGGCTGAATACTCTACTATAAATACAGTAACTAATAAACTTAATAATAATGTAGTACAAGCAGATAATATACTTAGTGGTAGTGGTATTAAGAGTTTAGTTGTTAATACAGTGAATGATTTTGTTAATTTTACTCCATTTTCTATGTTACTTATTATTTTAATAGGATTTGGTATACTTGAGAAAAGTGGTTTTTTAAAAACTGGTTTTACTTTGCTTACTCAACATGTTAAGAAAAATACTATTACATTTATGTTAGTGTTTTTATGTTTGATGTTTTCAATGCTTGGTAATATAGGATTTGTTGTTATGATTCCACTTTGTGCATTATTATTTAAGTATGGGAAAAGGAATCCATTAGGTGGAATTATTCTTGCATTTGCATCCTTATCGTTTGGTCAGTGTGTAAATTTGTTTATAAGTGCTATTGACAGTAATATGATGTCTCTTAGTACTAATACAGCGAGGATGTTAGATCCTAAGTATTTAATTAATCCTTATTTTAAGCTTTTTGTTATGATTGTTGCTTTATTACTATTTGCATTTATGTTTACGTATATTACTGAAAAAGTTATTATGACTAAGCTTAATAAAGGTAGTGAAGATGAAATAGAAGATATAAAGGTAAGTAATAAAGAGTTAAGAGGGTTAATTGTAGGTTTAGGTGTTGGGTGTTTATATGTTGTTATTATTGCATATTTTATAATACCTGGTTTACCTTTGTCTGGATTACTTCTTGATAATACAGCTACTTTATATGTTGATAAATTACTTGGGGCTAATTCATTTTTTAATCAAGGATTTATATTTATTGTAACAATTTTATTTATTCTTGTAGGTTTCTTTTATGGGATATTTGCTAAAACTATTAAGAGTAGTAAGGATGTAACAGATAGTTTTGGTGCTTCTCTTGATGGTATTGGAAATACTATAGTACTTATATTTTTTGCTTCTATATTTATAAATGTATTTAAGATGACTAATATTGGAATCGTTATAAGTGCATTTCTAGCTACAGTATTATCTTCTCTTAATTTTACTGGAGTAGGTCTTATTATAATATTATTTATATTTGCTATAATAAGTGGATTATTTAATCCTTCTACTGTGGGAGCATGGGCTATATTTAGTGGCTCTGCTGTCCCTACGTTTATGAATGCTAGTATATCTCCAGAGTTTGCACAGCTTGTATTTACTTTTGGAAATTGTGCTCTTAAGGGATTAACTCCATTATTTAGTTTTTTCATTATATATTTAGCATTTGCTCAGAAATATGATAATAGAGAGGGGAATGTATTTGTGAATTCTATTAAGAATATGCTTCCATATGCTGCATGCACTATTGTTATTTGTTTTGTTTTAGTAGTTGGTTGGTATATTACTGGTCTTCCAATAGGTATTAATACATTACCTGGTGTTACTTATGCAGCTTAGAGCAGGAATTATAGGTCTTCCTAATGTTGGAAAGAGTACGTTATTTAATGCTATTACTAGGAAACAGATATTAGCTGCTAATTATCCTTTTGCTACAATTGAATCTAATGTAGGGATGGTTTTAGTTCCTGATGAAAGGTTAATGGTGCTTAATAATATGTATAAGCCTCTTAGGCTTATTCCTACTCAATATGAATTTATTGATATAGCTGGTTTAGTAAAGGGAGCATCTAATGGAGAAGGATTAGGTAATAAGTTTTTGTCTTGTATTAGAGAAGTTGATGCTATAGTACATGTTGTTAGATGTTTTGTAGATAAAGATATTATACATGTTAATGGGGAAGTTAATCCTATAGAGGATGTTGAAACTATTAATGTTGAGCTTTCTTTAAGTGATTTAGAAATAGTAGAAAATAGGCTTAAGAAGATTGAAAAGAAAGCTACTAATACTAATGAGAAGGAAACTATTTTTGAATTTAAAACTTTAAAGAAGTTACAGGAGTCTCTTAGTAATGGAGTACTTCTTAGGTTACTTAGTCTTAGTGATGAAGAATTAGAACTTATTAAACCTTTTAATTTAATTACTATGAAACCTATTATATATGTAGCTAATGTTAGTGAAGAGGATATACTTGGTACTAGTGATTTTTATAAGAAATTAGAGGAACTTGCTATAAAAGAAAATAGTAAGGTAGTTCCTCTATGTGCTAAATTTGAAAGTGATTTAATAGAATTAACTGATGATGAAAAGAAGGAGTTCTTAATAGAAACTGGTATTAATACAGGATGCTTAGATAAACTTATAAATATTACATACGAGCTTCTTAATTTAAAGACATTTTTTACTGTTGGAACTGATGAAGTAAGAGCGTGGACTTTTAAAGAAGGGTCTAAGGCTCCAGCATGTGCTGGTATAATTCATACCGATTTTGAAAAAGGATTTATAAAAGCAGAGGTTATTAGTTATGATGATTTAATTAGTGCTGGAAGTGAAATGAAGACTAAAGAAAATGGTAAACTTAGATTAGAGGGTAAAGAATATGTAATGAAAGATGGAGATATATGTCATTTTAGGTTTAATGTAACTAAATAGACAAAAATATGTTTACATTTTAGGTTTTTTTTGATATACTACTTTTGAGCAAAAGCTCCTTGATTCTATTATGAATCCAGAGACCATAAGGAGGTGAATTGAATGAATAAATATGAAATAATGTTTATCGTCAAAGCGGAATTGGAAGAACAAGCAGTGAAGAGTGTCTACAAAGATTATGAAGCACTACTTAAATCTATGAAAGCAAATGTTCTTGTATCTAGAGAATTAGGTCAAAAGAAATTAGCTTATCAGATTAAAAATTCTGTTAGAGGATATTATTTTCTATTTAATGTAGAAGCTGATACAGGTACTATTACTGAATTAAATAGAAAAATGAGACTTGATGAAAGTATTTTAAGACATATAGTCATTAAGGAGGATAAATAATGAATAAAGTTGTTTTAGTTGGTAGGCTTACTAGAGATCCAGAATTAAAAACTACATCTAGTGCTACAGCAGTTTGTAATTTTTCTGTTGGAATTAATAGGAAAATGAAGAACAAAGATGGTAACTATGATGCGGATTTTCCTAATGTTGTTGCGTATGGAGCTTTAGCTACTTTTGTTACTAAGTATTTTACTAAAGGAAATTTAATTGGAATTGAAGGAAGAATTCAAACTAGAAGTTATGATGGAAATGATGGAACTAAGAGATATGTTACTGAAGTTATTGCTGAAGGTTTAGAATTTGTTGGTAGTAATAGAGGAACTAATGGAAATAGTGATGAAAATGAAAGTGGTTTTACACCAAGTTTCAATGAAAGTCATGAAGTAAGTGCTCCAAGTACTCCAAGTACTTCAGCAGAAGATCCATTTAAGGATTTTGGTAGTGAAGTTGCATTAAGCGACGATGATTTACCATTTTAGAAAGGAAATATTATGGGAGAATTTTATCAAAGAAAAAAAAGAATATGTCAAATGTGTACAGGTAAAACTGTAGATTATAAAGATGTAATGATAGTTAGTAAATATATAAATGATAGAGGTAAAATATTACCTAGGAAGATGACTGGTGCATGTGCACTTCATCAAAGATATATTGCTAAGCAGATAAAAAGAGCTAGATTTATGGCTTTAATACCTTATGTTAAATAAAAAACATTTAAGAATTAACTTAAATGTTTTTTTTTAATCATTATTATTAAATATAAGAAATAGTCTTAGTAGATCTAGTATGCTTGCTAACATGCCTGCTACATATGTAAAAGCAGCTGCTTTTAACATTTTTTCTACTCCATCATTATCATATGAAGTTAGAAGTTTTTGTTTATTTAATTCTTTTATAGCTCTTGATGATGCGTTAAATTCTAGAGGTAGGTTTATTCCTTGAAATATAAGACCTACAAGTACAAAGGCTAATCCTATTAATGTTAAGTTCATTAGTTCAAATATAAGTCCTCCTAGAATAGTTATATATGCAAGGCTAGAAGTAAATTTAACTATTGGAAATAAGAAGTTTCTTATTTTAAAGTAAGAATAGTTTTCTTTGTCTTGAAGTGCATGTCCTACTTCATGTGCTGCTACTGCTATAGAGGCAATAGAGGTATTACTATAAACACCTTTTGATAGTCTTAGAGTTTTTCTTTTAGGATCATAGTGATCTGTTAGGTTACCATTTATTTGTACTATATACATATCTTTTAATCCATTTTTATCTAAGATACTTTTGGCTGCATCATAACCAGTTAGTTGTTTTGAGTTATTAATTTTTGAGTATTTATTATATGTAGTATTTACATATACTTGAGCTATGATAGGTAGTAGTATTATTGCTAATATTATAAATAAATTCATTATATTATATTCCTTTCTTCTAATTGTTTTCTATAGATATCGGCATTTGTATAATCTTTACTTGCTTTGCAAGTATTCCATAGATTATAGATTTCTTTGTCTTCATTTGTTATTTGTTTTATATCATATGTAAGACCTAGGATGTTTATTATAAGTGTCATAATACTATAAAGTTTTAAGATTTCATTTGTATTATTGTTTCTTAAAGATATATTTATATTTTTAATAGTATCTAGAAGGTATGCTATAACTAAGCTTGTATTGAAGTCATCATCCATATATTCTTCGAATGTTTTATCTTTTATGTTAATAACTGTTAGGTTATTAACATTTATATAGAGGTTAGTTTGTTTTATAGCACTTAATATCTTATTATCTATTGTTTTACTTTCTTCTAATACATCTGCACTAATATTAAGAGGTGCTCTATAGTGGTTTTTTAACATTGATAAGCGAATAGTATTTGGAGTATATGTGTTAAGCAGCTCTTTAACTGTTATGACATTTCCAATACTTTTACTCATTTTTTCTCCATCTAATTTTATATGTCCATTATGCATCCAGTAAGAAGCTAGGTTATTATTATATGCTGCTTGCTGTTGAGCTATTTCATTTTCATGGTGAGGGAAGACCAGGTCTATTCCACCTCCATGAATATCTATTTTTCCATTAAATATTTTATTTATCATTACTACGCATTCTGTGTGCCAACCGGGTCTTCCCTCACCAAAGGGGGCTTGCCATTTTATTCCTTGGTCAGTACTCTTCCATAATACAAAGTCATATGGATTTTTTTTATTTGTATCAATTTCTATTCTATTTCCATAGTCTAGGTTTTCTGTCTTTTGATTTGATAATGATCCATAGTTATCTATAGAATTTATATCAAAGTAAACATCATCTCCATTTTTATATGCATGATTAGTAGTAATAAGTAAGTTTATGAAGTCTATTATTTCATCTATATATTCAGTTACTCTAGGTCTATAGTCTACTGGAATACAGTTAAGAGATGATAAATCATTTAGATAATATTTTTCATATTTGTCTGCTACTTCTTTTTCTGTAATGTTTTGTTCTATAGCTGTTTGTATTATTTTATCATCTACATCAGTAAAGTTAGATGCATATGTAACTTGATATCCTTTGTATCTAAAGTATCTAACTAATGTATCAAAAAAGACTGCAGGATACATGTGACCTATGTGAGTTTTTTTATTTACAGTTGGACCACATACATATATGTTTAGTTTTCCTTCATTATTAGGTATAAATGTTTCTAGTTTATTTGTGTAAGTATTGTATATTTTCATTTTTACTCCTTCCTTACTTATATATATTAACATATTTTTTGATAAATAAAAATACCTAGATTTTTATTAATACATTTTCTAAGTATTTTTGTACTTCTTTTTTAATATATTTACAGTTATAAGTATTACTATTTATGGAGTGGTATATTGTTTCATAATCTTTTTCGTTTAATGTACATTCTATGTTATAGTTTGAAGATAAGTTTTTTGTTTCTATTTTTATTATATTTATAATTTCTTCTTTATTTAGTTTATTCATGGTTATTTCATAGTTATATTGAATGTTTATTTTTTCTTTTTGGTTTTTGGTTTCATTAAAACCTATTGTTTCTTTTTTAGATTTAGTATTGCTTATTAGGAATATCATATTATTATTGAAATAAATGTTTTCTTGTTTATTGTTTGTAAGTATTCCTTTATGTATAATAGAGTTTAATATATTATTTAGATGTGTGCTTATTTGATCAAAGTTATCTATTACTATTATTGAATTTGGATAATCATTTATTTTACTAAGTATATTTTCATTATCGTATCCTACATATCCTTGAGGACTACCTAGTAGTTTATTAATTGTTGTTTCATCAATGAATTCATTTGCGTCTAGTTTTATTATATTAATATTTCTTATATTAGCATATGCACTGACTAATAAATGTTTACCAGTTCCTTCTTCACCTTTTAATAATATTGATGATGGAAGGGTTGTATTTTTATATTTTTGTAGGGATGTTATTCTTATGAGAGAGTTGATTGCTTCTTCTTGATAATAGAGTTTTTGTAGTAATTCTTTTTTAATATTTATAATATAAGAATTTTTAGTATCTAGTTCAATTATTTTTTGATTTGTTTTTTGTTCTAAAACACTTTTTAGTGTTGATAATAAAACTTTAGGTGAGGATGTGTTTGTTAGTAATTTATTTAGTTTATTTGTGTATTTTATTAGAGAAGATTTCAGTAATGTGGCTTTTTTAATATTGTTATGTTTTATATTATAGTTTATTTCTTTTCTGATTGCCGTTATTTTTTTATTAATATTTATTTGATTTTTTTCATAGTTAAGAATATTTTCTTTAGCACATATTTCATCTAGTATATCTATTGATTTATCTGGATTCTTTTTATTATGAACATATATATTTGTTAGGTGAACTAAGGAAACTATTATTTTATCTGAGAGAGTTACGTTGTGAAATAGTTCGTAGTCTTTTTTGATTTGTTTTATTATATTTATTGTTTCTTTTTCTGATGGTTCATTTATATATACTTTTTGAAATCTCCTATCTAGTGCATCATCTTTTCCTATTATTTTATTGTATTCTTTTAGTGTGGTTGCACCTATTAGTTTAAATTTACTGCGTGCTAGATATGGTTTTAGAATATTGGATGCATCTATTGCTCCTTCTGCACCACCGGCTCCTACTATTGTGTGTAGTTCATCAATGAATAGTATTATGTTTTCATTGTTTATTACTTCTTTTATTATATTACCTAGTTTTTCTTCAAACTCTCCTCTATATTTTGTACCCGCTATGATAGAAGATATGTTTATTGAGATTATCTTTTTATTTATCATGAATGATGGTACTTCATTATTTATGATTCTTCTGGCTAGTTCTTCTATGATAGCGGTTTTACCTACTCCTGCATCACCTACTAGAACTGGGTTATTTTTATTTTTTCTAGCTAATATATTTATGATTCTATTTATTTCATTATTACGACCTATTACTTTATCAAAGCTATTACTTAGATTTATATCTGTTAGGTCTGTTCCTAATGATGATATGAGTACTAATGATGAGGTTTTTTCTAAAGCTGTTATTAGTTTATTTATATTAGTTATTTTTAGTTTCTTATATACTTGCGAGGTTTTATCTTTTAATATTGTTAGTAGAATATCCTCTATACTAATTTGAGGATTATTGTTTTCTTTATTATGGTATAGTGTCTTTTCTATTATTGTTTTAAATTCAGTATTAAAAATAGGCTCTACGAATGTTAGAGTTGTATTTTCTTTAAGTGCTATTAAGTTTATGTTATGTGAAAGAAGAAGCGTTTTAATTGGTAAATCAAGTGTTAATGCTGCATTAATAAGGTGAGAAAGTTCACAGTATTTATTTTTATTTATGTATGCTAGGTTTTTACTTTCTTTTAGTATCTTTTTTAAATCATCATTATATATATCCATTTTTCCCTTTCAGTTAAGTCTATGAATATGATGTATAAAACTTTAATAAATATACAAAAAAAAACGAGATAACTCGTTTTTATGTTTTATATTAATGAAGCAGCAATAACAATTATTACTATTATTATTAATAATGAAACAATTAGTTTCCATGTTTTTTTAAGATATTCTACATAAGGAATACCAGCATATTCAAGACCTAGTATTAATAAGGTACTTGTTGGAGCTACAAACATTGTAAGTCCATAGAATACTTGTGTTATTAATGCTAGAGAATTAAGTGCTGCATCACTAGGGAAAATACCTGCTATGTATGGAACACTACATTGTGCAACATATGTCATATCAATATTTAGTAATGAACTAAATACAGTTGTAAACATAGTTGTAAACATATTAAAGTGCTTAGTTAAGTCTGTTATCCATCCTGCAGCTGTTGTGAAGAATGGATGGTAAGCAGTTATAATAAGTACTACAAATGATAGTGTTATTAGAAGCGTAGGTTTCATTATTTTATTAATGCCTTCCCAAGCTCCATCTATTGCATCTTTAATTTTTAACTTATAAATAATAGTTATAAGTACTGAAGCAATAAGTAACATACTAGACATTTCTGTATATGTCCACATTCCAAATGCTTTAATTTCACCTAGGAATGAAGCAAATACAGCGAAGTTCTTAATTTTTACACCTTTAATAGTAGTATCTAGTGTATTAAATATATCAATATTAAATACTTCTTTCCAGTGTGTACATCCTAGAACTAATAGTACAAATAGTACTGAGAATATTGCTATTAAATGCCACATTTTTCTCTTAGTAGTTCTTTTTTCTCCTAAGTATGCATCAACAGTATCAGTAGATTTAGGTTTTTTGTCTAATACTTTAGTAGCATGCTTTAATGTAAACATAATAAGTATTGCTAGTGTGATTACAAATATACCGATTTTTACATATATTTGAGTAGTGTATGTAGTACTAGTAGCTTTATTAATAAAGCTTAGTATATTAAAATTGTATATACTTCCTAATTGTCCTACTAGAACAGAACCAAATGTAAGTAAGAATGCAGTAAGTTTATCATATCCAATTAACAATGTAATTGATATTATAAATGGAATGAATATAAATAATAATAATCCAAATCCAAATATAGATGATAAGCTAGCAAATATTATTGCTACAAGAATTAAATATAGTTTTTCCTTTCCTTTAATTTTGTTGGATAATTTTTCTACCATAGTTCTATATTTACCAGTTTTTCCTAGTATTCCATAGAATGCTCCAACTATTAGAATAAATACTATTATATCAGTAAAATATTTTACAGCTGATAGTGGATATTGAAATAGATGTGAAAAACCAACTCTGTATAGACCAAGATTAACTAGATCTGCATTTCCATAATAACTCGCTGGTATTATCCATGATAATACAGCAAGTAATATAATTAGTACAGATATAATTTTAAATAATCCGTTCTTTTTCATTTTTTACCTCCTTGTTTAATTATACTACAATAAGTCTTTGTAATACAAGAAAAAAGCACTTTTAGTGCTTAATTAGTAGTTTTTTCTTTCATAGTTGGAAATAGTATTACTTCTCTAATAGTAGATGTTCCTGTAATTAACATTATTAATCTATCTATTCCTATTCCTAGTCCACCTGTTGGAGGCATACCATATTCTAAGGCTTCTATATAGTCTTCATCCATGTCGGATGCTTCTTCATTACCAAGATTCTTTTCTTTTAATTGAGATAGAAATCTTTCTTTTTGATCTAGAGGATCATTAAGTTCTGAGAAGGCATTTGCATATTCATGTTTTAGTATGAATAGTTCAAAGCGTTCTGTAAATCTAGCATCTTCTTTATTCTTTTTAGCAAGGGGGCTTATTTCTATAGGATAGTTATATACAAATGTTGGCTCTATGATGGTTTCTTCACAGAAAGCATCGAAGAAGGCTTCTAGTATATGACCATATCCAAAGTGGGGTTCTATCTTTATACCATGAGATAGTGCAAGTTCTTTTGCTTCCTCTAGGGTATAGTTTTTAGAAAAGTCTACTCCTGTTTTTTCTTTTATTAAATCAGTGTATGTTACTTTTTTAAATGGTAAAGCAAAATCTAGGTTATGATTGGCAACTTTTATTTTTGTTGTGTTTATTGAAGAATTAAATGCATTTCTTATTATTTCTTCAGTTAGGGTCATCATTCCTGTTAAATCAGAGTATGCTTTATATACTTCAATTGTAGTAAATTCCGGATTATGTGTTTTATCCATTCCTTCATTTCTAAATAGTCTTCCTATTTCATATACTGCATCCATTCCACCTACAATAAGTCTTTTTAAGTTTAGTTCTGTGGCTATTCTTAGGTACATATTTATATTTAAACTATTATGATGTGTTGTAAATGGTCTTGCTGATGCTCCTCCAAGTATTGTTCCTAGTACTGGAGTTTCTACTTCAACGTATCCTTTTGAATCTAAGTATGTCTGTATACTTCTTATAATCTTTGGTCTCATAAAGGCTATTTTACGTGCTTCTTCATTCATTATTAGGTCTACATATCTTCTTCTAAAGCGTTCTTCTATATCATTTAATCCATGATATTTTTCAGGAAGTGGCCTTAGAGATTTTGAAAGATGTGTGTATTCAAGTGCTTTTATAGTAAGTTCTCCTGTATGAGTTCTCATTATAGTACCTTTTATACCTACTATATCTCCTAGATCATTCTTATCAAATATATAGTACATATCTTCACCTATATTATCTATTTTTACATATATTTGAATTTGTCCATATTTATCTTGAAGGTTCATAAAACCAGCTTTACCTTTTATTCTCTTAGTCATAATACGTCCTGCTACTATGAAGGTTTCTTCTATTGTTTCAAGTTCTTCTTTATCCATCTTTGAATATTTATCATTGAGTTC
This sequence comes from Bacilli bacterium, assembly GCA_036653735.1. Classification (GTDB taxonomy): domain Bacteria; phylum Bacillota_I; class Bacilli_A; order RF39; family UBA660; genus CAVCAD01. The sequence goes on from JAVVTI010000019.1 coordinate 12,784, forward strand.
CTTACTGTTTGTTGTCACAGTAAAAGCTTGTCCATATGGATCTATTCCACGAGATTCAAAGTCTTTTCTTTTTTCTCTTCTAACTATTTCTTGGTCTGTTAATTCTTTCATTTTGGTTCTCCCTTTTCATTATAACTTTTTTTTATTGTTTTTTCAATTTTTTCTAATATATTAAATAGTTCCGTTTTGGATGTTACTTTTGTTATTTCTTGTTTTATATCTTTTATGTTGGGTATTCCTTTTAAATACCATAGTGCATGACTTCTTATTTGAAGACAAGATGTATACTCATCATTATTTTTTAATAATAGTAGGAAATGAGTCTTAATCATATTTATTTTATCTTGGTATGACGGAAGACTTATTATATTATTGTTTTCTACATACTCTTTACATTGTTTTATGAACCATGGATTACCTAGTGCTGCTCTACCTATCATAATTGCATCACATGAGGTTTCATCTAGCATTTTTTTAGCATCATATATAGTTTTAATGTCTCCATTTCCTATAACTGGGATGTTAACATTTTCTTTTATTTGTTTTATTATATTCCAGTCACTATGACCTGTATATCCTTGTTTTCTAGTTCTAGGATGAATGCATATTGCACTTGCACCAGCTTTCTCTATTATTTTGGCTACTTCTACTGCGTTTATAGATTGCTTGTCCCAGCCACTTCTTATTTTAACAGTTATTGGTGTGTGCAATTGATTTACAAGAGATGAAACTATATCATATATCTTATCAGGATCTTTTAATAAGCAAGATCCAGCTTTACTTTTAATAGCTATTTTGGGTACTGGGCATCCAAGATTAATATCAATTATATCTGGTGCAAAGTTCTTTTCTATATATATAGCACTTTTTATAAATGTTTCTTTAGTGCTTCCAAATATTTGAATACTTATAGGTCTTTCACTGTCAGTCATGGTAAGTAAGTCTATTGTTTTTTTGCTTCCATAGATTATACCGTTTGTACTTATCATTTCTGAGTATACTAAAGAAGCTCCCATTGTTTTAGCTATTGATCTAAAACTATTATTTGTAATTCCGGCCATGGGGGCTAATACTATTTTTCCATCAATTTTAACATTTCCTATATTCCACATATAAATCTTATTTATATTAGCATTTTCTTCGTAATAAATCAAGGAAAAAGCAACTCTTTATGGTTTAGGAGTTGCTTTATTAAATGTTATATTACAAGTTTCATTTGTTTTGACTGTTTTTATTTCTAGTACTAGTTTATTATTTGCTATAGTTTTAGTAAAATTATCACAGCCATTTGCTACGTAATCATCTGTTAAATATCCATCACTAGGAGTTAAAGTAAATGTTTTGGTTTTATTATATTCTAGTTTTATAGGTGATTTAACATCAGATGTTCCATTAGTAACTGATAAGTTTATATCAAATGTTAGGGGTTTAAATGTTACTGTGCAAGATGTATTATCTGTAACTTTTGTAACTGTAAATTTATCATTTATCCATGTACCGTTTTGTTTATTAGTACATGTTATTACTGGAGTACCATATCCTATACTTGGTGTAACTGTTGCATTTGCGTTTTCTCCATGTTTAATAGTTAATGATGAAGCTCCTGATCCATTTTCTACTAGGGTTTTAACTTCATAGTTACTTATTTCAAAGTTTACTGTGCATAGTGTATTTTCTTTTATATTTTTAATAGTTAGTTCTTTGTTTTCTTTATCCCAGCTTATTTCATTATTACTGTTGCATGAAGCATCTTTATAGCTATAGCCTTCTTTAGGAAGTATTTCTTGTATAAAGTCTGCTGTGGTTGCACCTTTTTTATTTGCTTTATATATTCCTGTTTGATCTGGTGTAATATTTGCTATTGAACCATTTTCTATTTTAAATGACATTTCGAATTCTGTAGATACAAAGTATATTTTGCATGTTGTATTAGCTGTTAGTACAGGAGTAAAACTCCATTTTTCATTATCCCATGATCCTTCTACTCTATTAGTGCATGAGTATCTTGAGTATGATACGCTATTTTTATCTTTTTCATTCTTAGGTATAGCTGTTACTTCTTTATCATCTAATAAATATACATATGTAGCTTTATATTTAGTAACAGGTGGTTTTTCTTTTTTAGAATTTCTTTCTAATAATCCTATAATACCTGCTGTAAATGATAGTACAATAAATGTACAAAGTGTAATAATAATAATATTTTTGTTTTTCATAATCTTCCCTTTCATTAATTATATTCTTTTTTCATAATATAATTTTATTATTATATACTATATTTGTCAAGATATGATTTTTATGATTGACAAATATAGATACGTAGCGTATAATCAATTCTGGTACATTTAATTACTTAAGTGGCTGTGGGAAGGCTATGAATGGTAATATAAAGAAGGAGATTTAATGAAAACATTTATGCAAAGAAAAGAAGATGTTTCTCGTAATTGGTATATTATTGATGCTGAAAATCAAGTTTTAGGTAGAGTAGCATCAAAAGCTGCATTTTTATTACGTGGTAAACATAAACCTACTTATACACCTCATATTGATGGTGGAGATAATATTATTATTATTAATGCAAGTAAGGTTGTACTAACTGGAGATAAGCTTGATAAGAAGATTTATTATAATCATAGTGGTTATCCTAGTGGTCTTAGAGAAAGAACTGCTAAAGTAATGAAGGAAAGATATCCAGTAGAAATGGTTGAAAGAGCTGTTAAGGGAATGCTTCCTAATGGAAGACTAGGTAGACAAATGTATAAGAAATTATTTGTTTATGCTGGAAGTGAACATAACCAAGAAGCACAAAAACCAGTTAAGATGGAAGTATAGAGGAGGAATTATGGCTAAGAGTAAAGAAAAAGAATTAGTTTATAAAGCTAGTGGAAGAAGAAAAAGAAGCTGTGCTCAAGTAACTATGAAAGAAGGTAAAGGAGTAATTCTTGTTAATGGTGTAAAAATAGAAGAATATATGCCTTATGAAACACTTATTACTAATTTAAAACAACCTCTTGTTCTTACTGAGACAGATGGTAAATTTGATATTAGTGTTGTAGCTAAAGGTGGAGGCTTTAATGGTCAAACTGGTGCTATAAGACTTGCTATATCTAAAGCATTAATGGATTTTGATGCAGAACTTAGAGCTGTACTTAAATCTAATGGTATGATTACTAGAGATGCTAGAATTAAAGAACGTAAGAAATATGGTCTTAAGAAGGCTCGTAGAGCACCTCAATTTAGTAAGAGATAATGATTATAAAAGTGCTTTGGCACTTTTTTTATGTA
>JAVVTI010000020.1:0-15901 GCA_036653735.1 Bacilli bacterium
TAAGTGATACTTAAAATATTTTAAAAAAGGTTTAACAAATAGGCGACTTTTGTTTGACAAGTAGCATAAACTTATGTATAATAAAAATTAGTAAAAAGAGAAAGCAGTGTTTCACTCACCTGATTTACGTTTAGTAAATGGGTTCAATAGCTTAAGTTTAATATAAGTTTTTGAAGGTGCGTGAAGTGAAATACTATAGTGTATTTCACTTTTTATATTATGGAGGTGTTTAGAATAGCTAAACCAAATGGAGCTCTAATAAATGAGCAAATAAATTTTTCTGAAGTTTTGGTAATAGGTCCTAATGGAGAAAAGTTAGGTCTTAAGAAAAGAGCAGATGCTCTTACACTCGCATCTTATGCTGGATTAGATTTAGTTCTTATGAATGAAAAACCTACTCCTATATGTAAGATAATTGATTATAATAAATTTAAGTATGAAAAAATCAAAAGAGAAAAAGAGCAGTTTAAAAAGCAAAGGGAACTTAATTTAGAAGTCAAAGAGTATCGTTTAAGTGTGTCAATAGATATTCATGATTTTGAAACAAAGTTTAAAAATGCTAAATCCTACGTTGAAAAAGGACATAAGATAAAAGTAACTGTTAGGTTTAAGGGGCGTCAAATGGCACATCCTGAACTAGGCCGTGAAGTTATTCTTAAGTTTGCTAATAAAATGGAAGATATAGCTGTTATAGAAAGTACGCCAAAACAAGAAGGAAGATGTATGAGTTTGCTACTTGCACCTAAAAAGAAATAAGGAGGATATTATGAAACAAAAAACACACAAGGGAATTAGTAAAAAAGTGGTTGTTAGACCTGGTGGAACTACAAAAATAGGTAGACCTGGTGGAAACCATAAGGCTGGAAAAAAGTCAACTGATTTTAACAGAAAAAACAGAGAAGGGAGTTCTTTAAGTACTGGGGATGCTAATAGGTACAAGAGAGCTTTAAGGGGGTAAACTAATGGCAAGAGTTAAAGGTGGTATTGTATCTCGTAATAGAAGAAAGAAAGTTTTAAAAAGAGCAGAAGGTTATTTTGGAAGTAAACATAGATTATATAAAACTGCTCAAGAACAATTATTTCATTCTGGAGCATACAGTTATAATGATAGGAAGAAAAGAAAAGGCGACTTTAGAAAACTATGGATACTTAGAATAAATGCTGGAGCAAGAAGTAATGATATAAGTTATTCTATGCTTATTAATGGTCTTAATAAAGCTAATATTCTTATTAATAGAAAGATGTTAAGTGAAATGGCTATTGATAGTCCAGAAGAATTTACTAAAATAGTTAATATGGCTAAGGAGGCTTTAAAGAATCCTCCTAAGAAAGAAATAATAATTGAAGTAAAAGAAAATAAAGTAGTAAAAGAAAATAAAGAAGTAAAAGAAAATAAAGAAGTTAAGAAATCTAATAAAGTAGATGTATCTTCTTTAACAGTAGTAGAACTTAAAAAACTTGCTAAAGAAAAAGAAATAAATGGATATACTACTATGAAAAAAGCTGAGTTAATTGATGCTTTAAAATAAAGAAATATAACTAGTTTTGTCGAAATTGATGAAACTAGTTTTTATTTGGTTTAAAATATATTTAAAGGAGATAAGAATGAAAACAATTTATGAAAATAGTAATTTGTATGTTGATTTAGAGGATGATGTTTTAAAAAGTGATTTAATTAATTTAGGAAGGCATGTAGGTGATATAAATAGTTTATATGAAATAGATGAAGTTATTATTAATACAAGTAGAACTACAAGATATAATAAATATCATATGAATAATTTAATGAATAATAAAGAATTTTCTACATGTTCTAAAGTAATAATAAATAAATAATACGTAAAGAAGTAAACTTATGTTTATAATTTTATAATAATTTGATATAATTAAGTAGAAAGAAGGTTATTGTGAAGTATTATTGCATAGGTATAAAGGGCTCTGGTATGGCTACACTTGCTAATATCTTGTTTGATCTTGGTAATGAAGTAAGTGGATATGATGATGTTAAAGAAAATAAGTTTACTCAAGAAGGTTTAGATAAAAGAGGAATAAAAATATATTATGGTGAGAATCATTTAATAGATAAGGATACTATTGTTACTTATTCTGCTGCTTTTAGTCAAAATCATCCTGAAATTAAGCTTGTTAAATCTTTAGGATTAACTATTAAAAGCTATAATGATATTATAGGGGATATATCTAGAGAATTTAAAACTATATGTATTTGTGGTACACATGGTAAGACTACTACTACAAGCTTAATTTCACATATACTTAAAAATACTATAGGATGTAATTATTTTATTGGTGATGGTAGTGGGTATGCTAGTAAAAGTAATACTTTATTTGCATTAGAATCATGTGAATTTAATAAACACTTTTTAGCATATAGTCCATATGTAACTGTTATTACTAATATAGAACTTGAACATACTGAGTGTTATAATGGTATTAAAGATATAAGAGATACATTTAAAGTATTTGCAAATAAATCATCTAATTATATACTGGGTTGTGGGGATGATGAAGATATAAGAAAGATAAAGTTTGATAAAGAAGTATTATATTATGGATTTAATGATGATAATGATTATGTTATTAGAGATTTAAAATCTACTTTACTAGGAGAAACTTTTAAGGTATATAATAATGATAAATTACTTATTGATACATTTATACCTTTAGTTGGTAAACATATGGTTCTTGATGCTGTAGCTGCTATTATTGTATGTAATAAGGAAGGGGTTTCTTTTGAAAACATTAATAAATTATTATCTAATTTTGTAAATGCTAAAAATAGATTTAATGAAGAAGTATATAAAAATAATATTATAATAAATGATTATGCTCATCATCCAACTGAAATTAGGGTTACAATAGAGGCTGCAAGGGAGAAATATCCTAATAAAAAGGTTATAGCTATATTTAAACCTAATACATATTCAAGGACTGAGAGTTTTTTAGATATGTATGTTAAATCATTGGATTTAGCAGATTATTCTTATGTAACACCTATAGAGAGTAATAGGGAAAGTATAAGTGAATATCCTAATATAAGAAGTGAGAATATAGTTAATAAACTTAAACATGGAGAATTACTAACAAATGTAGATGTTCTTGATAAATATGAGAATAGTATTTTAGTGTTTATGAGTTGTGCTGATATAACTCATTTGATAGATGAATATAAGTTGACAAAGTAAGATTAACTATTGTATATTAAGTATAGGAGTGGTGAGTTTTATGAAAAATTATTGTTTGACAGGGGAAAATAAAAAGAATTTTATTAAAAATTATTGCATTGTTAATAATACTATTTTTGCATCTTTAGCAAGTGGAGAAACATACTTAGTACCATATACAGAGGAAAGAGAAAAAAGAGTACTAAGAAAGATGGAAGAACAGTCAGAGTTTTTGGATTGTTTTATGAATATTAAGTCTAATGAATTGAATATAGAGAGAATGAAAGCAGTTAGTGTTATATTATGTGGAGGAGCTTCTTCTCTTTTACTATTACCTAATCCATTACTAGTAGCGGCTTCAGTAGGTATTTCTACATTTATGCTTACTAATATACATATGAGGATGAAAATAAAAAGAGAGCAAATAAAGGATGCTAAGAAAACTAAATTATTTGTTGATATAAAGGATACATTAAATGAAAATATTCAAAATCAAGGTCAAATAGTTTTTGAAGGATTAAGTGAAAAATCTAAAGAAGTATTAAAGCATACACATCAAGAAGTACCTCAATTGGATATTAATATAATTGATAAGATGACTCTTGAGGATCTTAGAATTATGTTAGAGAATATTCATATAGAAAGTGATCTTGATAAGATTTTTAGTGATGAAGATACTATGAAACATACATTAAAAAAATGATAGATATTTAAATGAATTATTATATAAGATAGATTATTAATATATCTATCTTTTTTTGTTTATAAATATTTTGTAATAATAGTAGCATTTATATTTATAATTCATCAAATAATAGGTATAAGGAAGTTTATCTTAATACTTTGTAGTTATTAATTTAACTAAAATATATATAAAAGAAGTACTTAGAATTTAAATTAACAGTAGTTTATGTGAATTTGACATAAATATAGATTTATGATATGATTACAAAGTTCCTAAAGGAGGAAAAGTAAAAGTGACCATTAATAAAGATTGTTTAAGTTTAACTTTTAAAAGATTTAAAAATAAACTTGGAAGATATCCTACTATAGAAGAGGCAAAGAAGCTTGTGGATATGTGTGCTTTAGAAGAAAAAAGAAAATTGGAAGAAGAAGCGGTTTTTAAAGATGTATTTAAATTAATATGTAGTCAAGGTAACTTAGAGGTAAATGATAATCATCAGGATTTAAGTTTATTATTAGTTGATAAATAAGGATAACTTTAGGGTTATCTTTTTATATATAAAAGATGTGGTAATTATATTAAATTTAGTAAATTAGTATATGATATATTATTAAATTATGAATATTAATATATTTAATTTACTAAAATGATATTGTAAAGTATGCTGAATTATGAAAAAGCACTACTTGACAAATAAAACAAGTAATTATATTATGAAGAAAGAGAAAGAAAGGAAAATGAAATTATGAAAAATTTAGTAATCGTTGAATCACCTAGTAAATGTAAAACTATTGAAAAATACTTAGGTTCATCATATAGTGTTACATCAAGTAAAGGTCATATACGTGATTTAGCAACTACTGGTAAATATGGTTTTGGAGTAGATATTGAAAATAACTTTAAACCTAACTATAAAGTAATTACAGGTAAGAGTGTACTTGTTAAGGATTTAAAGAAATTAGTAAAAGAAGCATCTCATGTATTCTTAGCAACAGATCCAGATAGAGAAGGAGAAGCTATAAGTTGGCATTTAAAAGATGCACTAGATATAGAAGATAATAAGTGTAGTAGAGTAGTATTTAATGAAATAACACAGAATGCTATTAAGAAAGCATTTTCTAATTTACAAGTAATAGATGAAAACTTAGTACATTCTCAAGAATCTAGAAGAATAATAGATAGAATAATAGGTTTTAGACTTAGTAAATTAATGCAGAATAAAACTGAAGGTAAAAGTGCTGGAAGAGTACAAAGTGTTGCTCTTAAACTTATAGTAGATAGAGAAAGAGAGATAAATGCTTTTAATCCAAAAGAATACTGGACTATAGAAGCTTCTTTTAGTGAGTTTGATGCTTTACTTGTTAAGTATATGAATAAGAAGATAGAAATTAATAATGAAGAAGAAGCTAATCATATACTTTCATTATTATCAAATGCTTTTAATATAGAAACTATTGATAGTAAAGAGAAAAAGAAATCTTCAAGATTACCTTTTACTACTAGTACTTTGACTCAAATGGCTAGTAATCGTTTAGGATTTAGTGCATCTAAAACAATGAAAATAGCACAAAAACTATATGAAGGTATAAATACTGATGAAGGGTTATTAGGACTTATTAGTTATATGAGAACTGATTCATATAGATTATCAGATGAATTTGTTAGTGCGACTAAAGAATTTATTTCACATTCATATGGTCCTCAGTATGTTGGATATGCTAAGAATCCTAAGAGTAAAAATAATATACAAGATGCACATGAAGCAATAAGACCTACTAATATTAATAAGACACCAGAAAGACTTAAAAAATATTTAACAGCGGATGAATATAAAATATATAATCTAATATATGTTAGATGTTTATCATCTCTTATGAGTGATGCTAAAGTACTTTCAACTAGTGTGATTTTAGATAATAATAATTATAAGTTTAGTGCAACAGGTCAAGTACTATTATTTGATGGTTATTTAAAAGTTTACTCTTTATATGAGCAACAAGAAGATAAGATTTTACCTAATTTTAGTGAGTATAGATCTAAAGTACTAGTATGTAAAAAAATTAATAAAGAACAACATTTTACAAGTGCTCCACCAAGATTTACAGAAGGATCACTTATTAAAGAACTTGAAAAATTAGGTATAGGAAGACCTTCTACATATGCTAAAATAATTGATATATTAAAATTTAGAAAATATATTGAGATTGAGGCTAAGAAGTTTTTACCTACTGAAGTAGGTGTTAGTATAACTGATAAACTTCAAGAATTCTTTTCTTCAATTATTAATGTAGAGTATACTGCTAATATGGAAAATTCTTTAGATGAAGTAGCACAAGGAAATAAAGTATGGTATGAACTATTAAAAGAATTCTATAAAGACTTTGAACCATTAGTTGATAAAGCATTTAATAATATGGAGAAAATAGAGGCTGAAAAAACAGGAGAGGTGTGTCCTAACTGTGGAAAAGATTTAGTTGTTAAGTTTGGTAAATTTGGTAAATTTGTAGCATGTTCTGGTTTTCCAGATTGTAAGTATATTAAAAAAGAAGAAAGACCTATTGTAGAAATATGTAATTGTCCTACATGTGATGGTAAAATAATAGAGAAAATAACTAGAAAGGGTAAAATATTTTATGGTTGTTCTTCATATCCAAAATGCTCTAATGCATACTGGGATAAACCTACTGGAAATATTTGTAATCAATGTAAGGGTTTATTAGTATTAAAGAATGATAAAGAGATGTGCCCAGTATGTGATAAAAAAGAAACTATTAAAGATAAAACTAAAACTAAGAGTAGAAAATATACTACTAAAAAAACTACTAAGAAAACTACTAAAAAAACCACTAAATAATTAGTGAATATTGTTTGGTTTGCTAATAAAAGGGTTTTATAGTATAATATTTAACAGGTGATTAAAGTGATTATTACTTCTGTAGAAGAGCCAGTAACGGCTGTTAGACTTAGTCAATATCCAATAGATGAGAAGAATGAGTTTTTGATTGTAGGAAAAAGTAATGTAGGTAAAAGTAGTTTTATTAATACTATTATTGATAGGAAAAATTTTGCTCATACTTCTTCTAAACCAGGAAGGACTCAAACTATTAATTTTTATAGAATTAATAAAAGTTTTTATATAGTTGATGTTCCAGGATATGGTTATGCTTCTGTTTCAAAAGCTAAACAAGAGAAGTTTGGTCTTATGATAGAAGAATATTTAAGAAAAAGACCTAATTTAAAGCATGTATTTTTACTTATAGATTATAGACATAAACCTAGTGAGAATGATATTTTAATGTATAATTTTCTTAAATATTATAACTTACCAGTATCTATTATATGTACTAAATATGATAAAGTTAAAAAAAGTTTTAGAGCATCTCAAGATAAACTAATAGCAGGAGAGTTAGATATTGCTTTAGGTGATGAAATAATTAATTTTTCGAGTGTTACTAAGTATAATAGGGATAGAATATATGAAATAATAAGTTCATATGTAGAAGAAATAGGAATTAAAAATGATTAATTATAAGAAATATATACAAGAAAAATTATTTAATATATTAAATGTAGAAAACATTTCTGTTGAAAATCCTCCTAAAGAAAATATGGGAGATTTTTCAGTACCATGTTTTAATTTAAGAAATGAAGAATTAAAAACTCCATTTGAAGTATCTTCATATATAAAAGATAATTTTGTAGATGATAAAGGTTACTTTAAAGAAATAACAGTTATGGGATGTTACATTAATTTCTTTTTAAACTATAATAGCTTTGATACTTTAGTGATTAATGAGATTATTAATAATTCTTCTTATGGATCTTTTAATCAAGGTAATAATGAGAAATTACTTTTGGAACATACTTCTATCAATCCTAATGCATCTCCTCATATAGGTAGAATTAGAAATTCATTAATAGGTGATTTTCTTGGTAATTTATTTTCTTTTGTAGGATATGTTGTAGAGAGACATTACTTTATAAATGATATTGGTAAACAGATATCTTATTTACTTTTAGCATATGAGAAATATGGTAACTCTAAAACAACATTTAAAGATATGTTAGAGTTATATATTAAGATTAATGCTGAAAGTAAAGTTGATTCTAGTATAGAGGAGAAAGCTTTTTATTATTTAAATGAACTTGAGCATGGTAATAAAGAGGTAAGAGAGAAGTTTAAACATTTAACTGATATATGTGTAGAGGGACAAACTAGTATATTAAATAGTATTGATATTCATTTTGATATATTTACTCATGAATCTGATTTTGTATTTGATGATAGTACTAAGAATATATTAGATATGCTTAATAAGAAGAATGTACTAAAGGAAGATGATGAGGGAAGAAAGTATGCTGATTTAAGTGGTTATGATATTCCTACTAAAAGTCCGGTATTAGTACTTACTAGAAAAGATAATACTTCATTATATCCTCTTAGAGATATAGCGTATACATTATATAAGTTAAAGAGAAATAGTAATAATAATTATATTGTATTAGGTGAAGATCAAGAAACTTATATGAAACAAATAGCTGCAGTTATAGATATATTAGAGCTTAAAGCTCCAGTACTTATTTCTTATTCTTTTGTATTATTAAATGGGGATAAGATGGCTACTCGTGATGGTAAAATAGTACTTTTAGAAGACTTTCTAGAGATAGTTAAAACTAAACTAAAAGAAGAATTTAATACTAGAAATATATTAGTTAATGAAGAGAATTTAAGTATACTTGCTAATGCTTGTATTAAATATACTATGTATAATGTATCTATAAATAAATGTGTTAATTTTAACTATAAAGATGCTATTTCTTTTACAGGAGAAAGTGGTATATACATACTTTATAGTATAGTTAGAATAAATTCTATATTAAAAAGTAATAAATATGATGAAGGTGTTTCTCTTAAATATATAAATAATATAGAACATAAAATAATAAAAGAATTATATATGTTTCCTTATATAATTGATAGTTTATTAACTACTCATGAAGCATCTAGTCTTACTTCATACTTATATAAGCTTGCTACTTTATTTTCTTCATATTATGAGAATGTACCTATATCAAGTGAAACTGATGAAGTACTTAAAGCATCTAGAATATGTTTACTTATAAGTATTAAGAAGGTTTTAACAAGTGCTTTAGCTGTTTTAGGTATTAAAACTGTAGATAAAATGTAACTATATTATTTTCTTAGTATATATTTATACTTACTTAGTTATTTATATTAATGGTTTAAATATAGTAAAATATGGGTATGATATACATAGGCTAATTATATTATTTATTTTACATATAAATATATATAATACATTAAAAGTCTTTTAAAAACTATATTTAAGAGTTATAATTAATAAAGAAGGTAAGTAAAAATGATTAGGATGTATAAAAAGAATTTAATAAAATTTACTTTTGCAGTGTTGTGTCTTTTTTCATTGCTATTAATTACTAATATATTTGCTAATAAAAATAAGAATGTTTTAGCACAAAATATTACTACTATTAAGAAAATGCATATTAAAGAAAGTAAAGATAACTATGTAATAGATGTTTCATATCCTAGATATGGTAATAGAAAAATAGATAAAATAGTAACAGACTATATATATGACTATGTCTTTACATTTAAGAATAAATGTAAAGACAGTAAGAAAATTAATAATTTAACTATAGATTATAAATTATATAATAAGAGTAACTATAGTAATATATTTTTTAATATAAAAAATTCATTTAATAAAGAAAGTTATAAAAATATATTACTTAATACTAAAACAAATAAAGAATCACATATAAGTGAGCTTTATAATGAAGAAGAACTTGCTAAACAGATAAAAGAATTAATAGATAAAAAATATAGTGAGAATGTTGCAACTACTATTGATTTAAAGCAATTAAATAATTATACGTATTATATAGATGATACTTGTTTAAAGGTTATATTTAATGAAACTAAAGCTATAAAAGAGACATATAGACCAGAGATTATTATTAAAAGAGATAATTATATAGAAGAGAAGATAGTATATAATAAATATGTTGCTTTTACATTTGATGATGGACCTTCTGAGAATACTATAAACATAGTTAATGCTCTTAATGAGTATGGATTTAATGCATCTTTCTTTATGCTAGGTAATAGGATGAAGTATAATAAAGATATAGTTAAAAGGGTAGTTGATAGTGGTAATGATATTGGGTCTCATTCTTATTCTCATAAAGATTTTACTAAGCTTAATAAAGTAGGAATAGATACTGAGTATAATTCTACAGAGGTTATATTTAATGAGATAACAAGTAAAAATATTGAGTATTTTAGACCTCCATATGGTTCATATAATAATTTAGTAAAAAGTAGTGTACCTAATCCTATTATATTATGGAGTGTTGATACAAAGGATTGGTTATCAAGAAATGCTGCCCAAGTTAGTGAGCATATTATTAATCATGTGTATGATGGAAGTATAGTACTTCTTCATGATGTTTATCCATCTAGTGTTGAAGCACTTAAGATGGTACTTCCAGAACTTAAAGAAATGGGATATAAAGTAGTAAGTGTTTCACAGTTAGCACAAATAAAGAATAAAGTATTAAGTCAAGGAGATGTTGTAAGAGATATAAAATAGTTGATATTATGTATAGTTTATAGTATATTAGGTAAGTAGGGAGAAGCAATAAATATATGAAGAAAATGCAAGTGTTTTTAATTATTGGTATTACTATTACTTTGACATTAAGTATAGTTGGTGCATCTTATGCATATTTTAAATCTACTGTTATTGGTAATGAGAATGCATCAAGTATTAATATTAGTGCGGGTTCACTTAAATTAACATATACGGATTCTGCCTATATAAATGTAGAAAAAGCATTACCTCCTTGGACTGCTACTAAAACTATCTATGTTCAAAATACTGGAACAGGGGCTGTTAGTTATAATATTTTATGGGAAAATATTACTAATACATTTATTAATAAAGAGTTTCTAACATATAGTATAACATCTAATAACGGGGGTGGAACTCTTAGTAAAACAGCACTACCTAATACTGGTAATAATATAATTATTCTATCAAATATTAATATAATTCCTGGTGTAACACACACTTATAATATTACTTTTAACTATGAAAATTCATCTACTGATCAGTCAAGTGATATGGAAAAAGTATTTTCAGGTAAGTTTAAAATAGTAGAAAGTTAAAAAATATGAATATATCTATTTGATATTTAATAATTATGTGCTATAATATTTATATTCTTTTGGTTCCTTAGCTCAGTTGGTAGAGCAACAGACTCTTAATCTGTGGGTCCAGGGTTCAAACCCCTGAGGAATCACCAATTTGATAATAAAGTCCTTATTTAATAAGGATTTTTTTATATTATTTTACATACTAATAAGTAGTAAATAATTGATTTTCCTTGAATATTTATATATTATTTGATAAAATATAAAAGGAAGGTGATTAAATATGACTGATACTATATTAGTTGATAGTGAAACTATTCAAGATAAGAATACTAGAGATTCATTAAAAAGTATTTCTCAAGACTTAATAGAAAGGGGTTATGACCCTATAAAGCAAATAACTTGTTATTTAATAAGTGGAGATCCTGGATATATATCAAGTTATAAAGAATGTAGAAATAGAATTTGTAAATTTGATAGAAATTCTATTATAGAGCTTATGCTTAAAAGTTATATTAAATAATTATGAGATACTTAGGAATAGATTATGGTAGTGTTAGAACTGGTATTTCTTGTAGTGATCCTACTGGTATTATTTCATCTCCATTAATAGTTATTTCATCTATAAATGAAGAAAAATTATTAAATGAAATAAGTAATATTATAAATGATAAGAATATAGAAGCTTTAGTTCTTGGTATGCCTATTAATATGAATGCTTCTAGTGGTAAGAGAATGGAACTAACTGATGCGTTTAAATTAAAGCTTGAAGAGAGATTCTCTCTTCCTGTTTATTATCAAGATGAAAGACTCTCTACTGTGGAAGCACAGGATATATTAATAAGGAATAATACAAGAAGAAGTAGTAGAAAGAAAGTTATTGATAAAATGGCAGCTACTATTATTTTGCAGACTTTTTTAGATAGGAGTAAAATAGATGGAAAATAAAAATATAATTAAGTTTAGAAATGATAAGGGAAAAGAATTAGCGTGTAGAATTCTTTTTACTGTGGAAGATGAAAAAAGTAAAAAGAATTATATTATATATACTAGTGATGAAAAAGAAAAAGATGGTAAGATTAAAACTTATGCATCTAGATATAAAGAGAATGAGGATGGGGATATATATGATTTAATTCCTATAAAGACAGATAAAGAGTGGGATTTTATATCTAAGATATTAAATTCTTTACAAAAAGAAGAGGAAAAGAATGATAAAAAGGAAGTTTAATATTAGAAAGTTTATAGTATTCTTAATAGTAATTTTTGTAATTATTTTATTAATTTTTTTAGGTATATATGGTTTTTCTTTAGGAAAAACAGATAAAAGTAATAAAAGTTATAATTTTGATGTTACTAAGAATTCTACATACTTGAGTCTTGCATCTGAACTTAAAAAAAACGATTTAATTAAAAGTAAGTTATCGTATAAAATATATGTTAAATTACATAGTTTAAAGCCTTTAGAAGAAGGTACATATACACTTAGGAAGAGTATGGGAGTTTCTAATATACTAAAACAATTTGAAAAAGGAAACAAAGGAAATGAAATTGGTATTTGGATAACTATTCCTGAGGGTAAACATATAACGGATTTTGCTGATATTTTATCTAAAAAGACAAATAATACAAAAGAAGATATTTTAAAGGTTTGGCAAAGTAAAGAGTTTTTAGATAAAGTAACTAAAAAATATTGGTTTGTTAAATCTGATATATATAATAAAGATCTTAAGAATCCTTTAGAGGGGTATTTCTTTCCATCTACTTATCAGTTATCAGGAAAGAAAACCACACCAGAAGAAGCTGCATATATGTTTTTAGATCAAATGGGTATAGTATTAAATAAATATAAGAAAGAATTAGATTCAAGTAAATATAATGTTCATAATATATTAACATTATCAAGTATTATAGAGCATGAAGCAATACTTGATGAAGATAGGTTTATGATATCAGGAGTATTTTATAATAGACTTAAAAATAATATGAAGTTAGAAAGTTGTGCTACTGTAGGATATGCTATTGGTCAGTGGAAAACAATATATACATATAAAGATTTAGCGGTGCAGTCACCATATAATACTTATGTTATATATGGTTTGCCTGTTGGACCAGGTTCATCACCAGGAGAAAAAAGTATAGAAGCTGCTTTAAGACCAAAAGAAAATGAATATTTTTTCTTTATGGCAGATATATGTAAAGATAATAAAACATACTATTCAAAAAATTTAAAAGAACATGAATTAAATGTTAAAAAATATTTAACTTGTTTTTAGGGGGAAGATAAAATGAATACTAGTGAAATGAAAGAATATGCTAAAAATGAAAATATTCCTATAATAGAAACTGATTCGCTTAACTATATACTTAATTTAATAAGACTTGGTGAATATAAGGATATTTTAGAAATAGGAACAGCTATAGGGTACTCATCTATTAATTTTGCTTTGTTAAATGAAAATATAAAAGTTGTAACAATAGAGAGAAATGAAAATAGATATAAAGAAGCAATAAATAATATTAAACATAATAATTTATCTGATAGGATAAATGTTGTATTTAATGATGCATTAAATATAGAAATAGATAATAAATATGATTTAATATTTATAGATGCTGCTAAAGGGCAAAATATAGAATTCTTTAATAAATATAAAAATAATCTAAATAAAAATGGTATTATTATAATAGATAATATTAAGTTTCATGGGTTAGTTGGTAAGAGTGAAGAAATACCTTCTAAGAATTTAAGAGCACTTGTTAGAAAGATAGAAGAGTCTATTAAATACTTTAAAACACTTACTGACTATAAAATAGAACTTATAAATGTAGGGGATGGGCTTTTAATATTTAGGAATAACTTATGAAGTATGCTGTAATTCCAAGTAAGGAATTTATTTCATATGAAATGTTTGATAGTGTTATTTTACCATTAAAAGATTATAGTATAGGATTTGATAGATATTTTACATATCAAGAAATAAATGAGTTAAGTAAGAAAATGGAAGTATCTGTTATTATTAATAGACTTCTGCATAAAGATGATATGGAAAGTATAGTATTAATAATAAAAAAACTTATTAATATTCATAAGTTTTTTATAGAAGATTATGGGTTAATAGATATTATTAATAAGGATTTAATAGTACTTATGCCATCTCATGTAATAAATAATTATGAATGTATTAAATATTTGTATGATTGTGGTATTAAGAGTGTTTTAGTATCTAATGAATTACACAATGAGGAATTAAAGACTATAATAGAAAGTACTAAGAGTGATCTTTTTTATTTTTATGTATCTAGAAATATATTAATGTATAGTAAAAGAAGTTTAATAAGTAATTATAAGAAGTATTATAATATAAATAAAAAAGATAACTTATTTTTAGTTACTGAAAAAGTAAGTAAGAAAAAGTTATATATAAAAGAAGAAAGTAAAGAAACGGTAGTATTAAATGATAGTATATATGTAGCATCTAAATATATAGATATACTTAAAAAGATGAATACATTAATAGTTAACTTAAGTAATTTGACTAAGAAAGAAGAAGAAATTATATTAAATAACTTTAAAAATAATAATCTTCATAATATTATTGATTGTGATTATTATTTTTTAGAAAATAAAGTTGCATATAAAGTAGGTGATTTAAATGAATAAACCAGAGTTACTTGCTCCTGCTGGAGATTTAATAAGATTAAAGACAGCTTTATTATATGGTGCAGATGCTGTATATATTGGTGGGGATAATTATAGTCTAAGGGCTAATGCTAATAACTTTAATAATGATTTATTAAAAGAAGCTATTGATTTTGCTCATAATATTAATAAAAAAGTATATATAACAGTTAATATGTTTTTTCATAATGAAGATTTAAAAGATATAAATGAATATCTAATATTTTTAAATGATATAAAGGTAGATGGTATAATAGTTAGTGATATGGCAATTATAAAGAGAGTAAAGCAATTAAAGTTAGATTTATTTATAATACTTTCTACTCAGATGTCTGTAACTAATTATAATGCACTTAACTTTTATGAAACTTTGGGTATTAAAAGAGTAGTATTAGCAAGAGAATGCAATAGGGAGGATATTCTTGAGATGAAGAAGCACTCTAATATGGAATTAGAAGTATTTATTCATGGAGCTATGTGCACTTCTTATAGTGGTAGATGTGTAATGAGTACTTATTTAACTAAAAGAGATTCAAATAGAGGGGGATGTTCTCAAGTATGTAGATTTTCATTTGATGTTGATAATGGTAATAAAGATTTTCAGATGTGTAGTAAAGACTTAAATATGGTAGATAACTTAGAAAGTCTTATTAAAGCTAATATTTCATCTTTTAAGATAGAAGGAAGAATGAAGAGTGTTTATTATATTGCGACAGTAGTTAATGCTTATAGAATATTAATAGATAAAATATGTGATTTAAGTATAAATAATCAAATAATAGCATATTATAAAAATGTTCTACAAAGAGTTTCTAATAGAGAAAATAAAGAACAATTTTATAATAGTGAAACAAGTGAAATAGATCAGTATTTTACTGGTAGAGAAGAGTTATCTAATCAAGACTTTGTAGCACTTGTTATTAAATATGATATAAATAGTGGTTATGCTCTTGTTGAACAAAGAAATAGATTCTTAAAAGGAGATATATTAGAAGTTTTTGGTCCTGTTACTAATGTAACTAAAATTAATATAAAACATATAATAAATAATAAAAAAGAAGAAGTAATTTCTTGTCCACATCCTCAGGAAATAGTTAGTATAAAAATAGATACTTTGGTACATCCTGGGGATATTATAAGAAGAAATATTACTT
>JAVVTI010000021.1:0-15447 GCA_036653735.1 Bacilli bacterium
CTTTAGCAGCTTCTTACACACCACAAGTGTACACAGTAAACTATAATGCAAATGGCGGAACAGTTTCGCCAGCTAGTACAACAGTAACTTATGACGGTACTTATGGAACACTAGCGACTCCAGTAAGAGCTAACTATGAATTTCTAGGTTGGTTTACAGGACAAATAAATGGAACTAAGATAGAAGCATCAACAAAGGTTGCAATAACTGCTGCCCAAACAATATATGCTCACTGGAAAAAAACATTTGTAACTAAAACAATAAGAGAAACTATATTAGCTGACAATGTAGTAAAAAATGTAGAAAATGATTCTATGTTTGCACACGTAGCTCCAGCAGATAAGAGTGAGAATGGTTTATGGAAAGAAGCTAGAGTTGGTAAAACAGAAGGAGATAAACCAACCTACTTCTTTAGAGGCTCTGTTCAAAACAACTATGTATCATTCGCAGGTAAAATGTGGAGAATAGTTAGAATAAATGAAGATGGAACAGTAAAATTAATACTAGGTGGAAATAGTACTGAAGATGGATATATTGATTCAGCAACTCATGTATGGAATCCAAATAGGGATCAAACAACATACGTAAATTATCTAGGATCAACTGCAAAAAATGATATAGACGCTTGGTATAATAACAACATAACAGGTGCGAATAATAATAAAGTAGCAAATTGGAATGTGTGTAATGATAAGACAACAGGAGCTGGTTCGTGGCAGGTAAATTATGGAGGAGTACAAAGGTTACGTTTTAATAAAACTCCACAATTTAAATGTCCAAATGTTAGTGATAATATTGCTGTAAAAGGAGGCTTATTAACGGCCGACGAAGCTGCTTATGCCGGAAGCGTAAATGCATCGAATACCCCAGATTATTATTTATACGACAATGCAAAGCGAGGTGACACAGCTGGATATTGGTGGGTCTCTACCCCGTTCTATTTCAACTATGGGAACGCATGCATCTTCACTGTGTTTGGGTCGAGTAATCCAGGCCACTTGAATTTTAACTATGTCAACAATGCCGTGGGGTTACGTGCAGTGATTTCTCTGGCCTCTGACACTCTGACAATATCAGGAAATGGCACTCAAGAGTCACCATATACAATTTAAAGATGAAGGCAGCAAATAAAGTATAGTTCTGGAAAACCCTTTCCGACCTTGTCAAGAGCGACGTGTACTTTTTTTATCTTTCTTAGAATATGTTTATATGTAAAGGTTATTATATTTATTGTTATTGGGGTAATTATTAGGTATAATTATAGATGAGGTGAGGTATAATGCTAAAGCTTAAGAATGTTAGTAAGTTTTATTATGGTAATGGGACGGTAAGTAGTGGTATTTCTAAGGTTAATTTAGAGTTTAAAATAGGTGAGTTTATTGTTATTACTGGTGAGAGTGGTAGTGGTAAGTCAACTCTTCTTAATGTCATAAGTGGTCTTGATACTTATGAAGAAGGTGAAATGTATGTTAATGGGTTGGAGACAAGCCATTATAGGGTTAATGAAACTGAGGAATATAGGAAGAAATATATTGGTAATATATTTCAAAATTTCAATTTAATTAATAGTTATACAGTGTATCAAAATATAGAGACTTCTTTATTACTAAATGGAATGTGTAAAAAAGAGATGCATGATAAGATTATTAGTTTACTTAAGGAAGTAGATCTATATAAGTTTAGAAATACTAGAGCATCTAAGTTATCTGGTGGTCAGAAGCAGAGGGTGGCTATAGCTAGGTGTTTAGCTAAGAATAGTCCTATAATAGTAGCAGATGAACCAACAGGTTCTTTAGATAGAAGAAGTGCTACTAGTATTATGTCTCTTTTAAAGGAGATATCTAAGGATAAGCTTGTAATAGTTGTTACTCATAATGAAGAAGATGTTATTAAGTATGCTAGTAGGAAGATTAAGATGAGTGATGGTAAGGTAATAGAGGATAAGGTTCTTCATGATGTAGATGAAGTGGATAGTTCGTTTGTTCCTATTATTAAAAGTATTTCTTTTATTAATATGTTAAAGTTATCATTTAGAAATACTTTTAATATATTTAGTAAGTTCTCTTTACTTCTTATAGTATATTTATTTCTTACTGTAACAGTGTTTAGTGAGTACTCTTCTGTTAGGAAACAAAAGAGTGAAATGGCTGTGCAGGGTTTTAATCAATTCTTTAAGAGTATGGATAATAAAAGAATTATTATAACTAAGAAGGATAAGTCTTTTATTAGTGATGATGAGTTATCTAAAGTAGGTAAGATTAGTAATGTTTCATCGGTTATTAAGGATGATATATTAATAGATGCTCCTGCTTCTATTAGTAATGGTATTATATATTTAAATAGTACTATTAAGAGTATAGATAAGATTAAGGGGTCTTTAGATGAGGGTGTGTTACCTACTAAGGATAATGAAGTAGTTCTTAAGATAAGTAAGAATAATTATTATTTTAAGAGTACTGAGGGTGGTTTATTAAATAAGGAACTTGATTTAAATGTAGGGTCATATAATTTAAATGGTGGTAAGGTAAAAATAGTAGGTATTATATATGATAATGGGGAGATAGAGAGTTATGAGTCTATAGTATATACTACTAATAATACTACTAAGAATATAAGTAATGATGTATTCTTATCTAAGGGTAAGTTTGTATCAACTTTTTATGATAAGAAGTACTCTTCTATGTATTATGATACTTTAAATAAGATAGTTCCTTCTTCTAATGTAGGTGTAGGTAAAGTAATAATTAGTAATAGTTTTATATCTTATTGTAAGAATGAGAATTGTATTAATAGTGATTTTAAAGTGGATTTTGAAAGTATATTTGAGACTAATTCTATTAAGTTAAAGGTTAGTAATGTATATAATAAAAATAATTTTAATAAGCTTTTATCACTTAAGTATGAAGATAATAATGGTAAGATATTTATTAGTAATGAAGATTATAAAGTATTAACTAGTAGTAATACTTATCAAAGTAGTGTAATACTTAATAATGAAGAAAGTGCTAAGGAAGTAATTAGTGAGCTTAATACTAGTGGGTTTAATACTTTATATGTAAAAGATACTCTTGTTAATAATGATGCTTTATTACTTAAGTTCTTTAATGTATTTATATTTATTGTTACATTTATTCTTTTAGTAGTATTATTCTTTATATCTTATTTTGTTATTAAGTTAATACTTAATTCTAGAAGTATATATTTTTCTACTATTAGAGTATTGGGTGCTAGTAAGAAGAATTGTAAGAATTTACTTAGTTTAGAGTTATTTAATATAATGAATTTATCGTATATATTATTTATTGGGTTTCTTTTACTTGCTAAATATGGGGTTATTAATAATGGTTTTCTTTTAGGTATTATTAAGTATATAACTATTAAGGATTATATAGTTTTATATTTAATACTTGGGTTTATGTCATATTTTATATCTCTTAGATTTTCTAAGAAGTTATTTAAAGATAGTGCTATGAGTAGTTATAGGAGTGAATTATGATAAAAATAGAGAATGTTAATAAGTATTTTAATCGTTTTAAAAGAAATGAAGTTCATGTTATTAATGATACTTCTTTAGAGCTACCTGATAATGGATTAGTATCTCTTTTAGGACCTTCAGGAAGTGGTAAGACTACTTTATTAAATGCTATAGGAGCACTTGATAAAGTTAATTCTGGTAATATATATATTAATGGTAAAAAGATAACTAAGAGGACTCAGAATTATACAGATAAAGTAAGAGCTTTAAATATTGGTTATATCTTTCAGGACTTTCATTTAATAGATGAGTTAACAGTGTTTGATAATATAGCTCTTTCTCTTAAGATGGTAGGTATTAAGAATAAGAAAGAAATAACTTCTAGAGTACACTACTGTTTAGATGCTCTTAATATGTATAGGTATAGGTATAGAACTACTAATATGTTATCAGGGGGAGAGAGACAAAGAGTATCTATAGCTAGAGCTTTGGCTGTTAATCCTAATATTATAATAGCTGATGAACCAACTGGTAATTTAGATTCTAAGAATTCTTTAGAAATAATGAATATTATTAAGGCTATATCTAAAACTAAATTGGTTGTACTTGTAACGCATGAAAGAGATTTAGCAGATTTTTATTCATCTAGAATAATAGAGCTTAGTGATGGAAAGATAATAAGTGATAAAGAAAACTTTCCTAAAGAAGATTTAGATTATAAAATAGATAATAAGATATATCTTAAAGATTTAGATATAAATGAACATATATTATTAAAAGATAATAAGATAAATTTATATAGTGAGAAGAATATTAAACTTAATATTACTTTGGTACTTAAGAATAATAATATATATATTCAATCATCTGATGGTAAGAAGATAGAAGTAGTAGATAATAGTAGTTCTATAGAACTAATAGATGATAACTATAAAAAGATATCTAAAGAAAGTTATGAAGAGTCTTCATTTAATATGGATAAGATATCTAATACTGAAAGTGTGCATAAATATAGTTCTATATTTAATCTTTTTACTCTTATTAAGAGTGGATTTAAGAAAGTAATAGGATATAAATTTCTTAAGAAGATGCTTTTACTAGGATTTTGTGCATCAGGGGCATTTATACTCTTTTCTATAAGTAATATGTTTGGTATTAAGCAAGTAAATGATAAGGATTTTGTAACAAGTAATAATACGTATATTACCCTTAATAATAAACTAAGTGTTAATGATTACTTAGTATATGAGAAGGGTGATGATATAAACTATATGTTACCTTTGAGTAGTGGTATTAGTTTTAATATAAGATATAAAGATTATTTTCAAACTTATGATGTATCTGATAGGATAGCTGGGTCTTTAGCAGGTACTTCTTTAATAAGTGATAAAGACTTAGTGTATGGTGTTATGCCTAAAGGTGATAAAGAAATAGTACTAGATACTTCATGTATAGATAAGTACTTTATAGAGAGTTCTAGTAAAGCAGCAGGTATACTTAGTTATAAAGATATGCTTAATAAAGAACTTATTAAAGATGAGGTGGGTACTTTTAAGGTAGTAGGTATAGTAAGAACTAATAGTCCTTCTATATATGTTAATGAGTCTTATTTTATTAATTTACTTAGATATAATGATTCATCTATAGAAGCTGGATCATCTGTATTAAAAGATGATATAGTTAATATAAAACCTCAGGTAATTGATTATTCTTTAGTTAAGGATAAAGTAGTATTAACTAAGGGAGCTTATCCTAATGATTATGAAGTTATAGTAAATGAAGTATATAAGAATGAATATGAAATAGGTAAGAATATAGATATAAAGATTAATGATATTAAATTAAAGATAGTAGGATATTATAAGTCAAATGAAACTGATATATTTTTAACTAATAATAATACTATTAAGTATGATTTAATATCTAATAGTTCTACATTTACAATATCTTCAAGTAATAAGAGTAAAGCTATAAGTTTCTTTAATGGAAAGAAACTTAATCCTACTGATAATTATGAAGTAAGTAAGAAAAATTATATAGATGGTAAGAGTGAGTTTTCTAAGATATCATTAATAATAAGTAGTATAATTCTAATTATATCTTTAATAGAGATATACTTAATGATGCGTTCTTCTTTCTTATCTAGGGTTAAAGAAGTTGGTATTATGCGTGCTATTGGTATTAAGAAAAGTGATATATATAAGATGTTTCTAGGTGAAATACTTGCTATTACAGTTTTAGCTAGTACACCTGGTTATCTAATTATGATATATATTATAAAGGGTGTTATAACACTTCCATTTCTAGGTAATAATTTCTTACTAAATAATAATGTATTAATTATATCAATAGTTATTATATATGCTTTTAATATTATAGTTGGATTATTACCAGTTGCTGGAACACTAAGAAAGAAACCAGCTGCAATATTAGCAAGAAAAGATGTTGATTAGAAAGGATTATATTATGAAAAGAAGAAGTGAACTAGAGAGTATAGATGCATATTTTAGAGCGGTTAATTATTTGTCTGTAGCTCAAATATATTTAAAGGATAATTGTTTATTAACAAGAGAGCTTAAGAAAGAAGATATTAAAAGTAAACTAATAGGACACTGGGGTAGTGCTCCTGGACAAAACTTTATATATACTCACTTAAATAGAGTTATTAAGAATAATAATTTGAACGTTGTGTATGTTTCTGGTCCAGGGCACAGTGGACAAGCACTCATATCTAATACATATGTTGAGGGCAGCTATACTAAGGTATACCCTAGTATTACTCAAGATGCACAAGGTATAGATTTATTGTGTAGGCGTTTTAGTTTTCCTGGTGGGGTATCATCTCATGTATCACCTGAAGTACCTGGATCTATTAATGAGGGAGGGGAACTAGGGTATAGTCTTGCTCATGCTTATGGTTGTGCTCTTGATAATAAAGATTTAATAGTGGCTTGTGTAATAGGTGATGGTGAGGCAGAGACTGCTACATTATGTGCTTCTTGGCAAATTAATAAGATTATGAATGCTGCTAAGGATGGAATAGTTTTACCAGTACTACATTTAAATGGGTATAAAATAGCTAATCCTACTATAATGGGTAGGATGAGTAATGATGAATTAACTAACTTTTTCTATGGTCTAGGTTATGAGCCTTTCTTTGTAGAATGTAATTCTAATATAATGAAATCTCATAAACAAATGATGAGTATTATGGATAAGATAGTATGTAAGATTAAAACTATAAAGAGTACTATAGGAGAGTCTAAAGTATGGTATCCAGTACTTATTTTAAGAAGTCCTAAAGGATGGACTGGTATAAAAGAATATAATGGTAAGAAGATAGAGGGTTCTTTTAGAAGTCATCAAGTACCTTTACCTATTAATAATGAAGATGATATTAAGTTACTAAGTAAATGGTTAGGAAGTTATTTACCGGGTGAACTTTTTGATAAGGATGGTAAAGTATATAAGTATATTCTTGATACAATCCCTAGTGATGAATATAAGATGGGGCTTAATCCTATTGCTAATGGAGGTCTTTTACTTAAGAAGTTAAAAGTACCTGACTTTAAGAAATATGAAGTAAAGGTAAGTAATCCTGGTAATATGTATGCTAAGGATATGGAAGTTCTTAGTTTATATGTTAGAGATTTAGTTAAGAATAATCCTAGTAACTTTAGAATATTTGGTCCTGATGAAGCAGCATCTAATAAGTTATCATCTGTTTATGAAGTAACATCTAAAGCATGGAGCATGCCTATTTTAAAGGATGATGAGAATTTAGGTAGTGGTGGCAGAGTAATTGATTCTATATTATCTGAAAATGTATGTGAAGGTTTACTAGAGGGTTATATATTAAGTGGTAGGCATGCTTTTATGCATAGTTATGAGGCATTTATTAGAATAATAGATAGTATGATAAGTCAGCATGCAAAGTGGTTAAAAGTATCAAGTGAACTTCTATGGAGAAGTCCTATTTCTAGTATTAACTATGTTCTTACTTCTCATTGTTGGCAGCAAGATCATAATGGTTTTACTCATCAAGATCCAGGATTTCTTAATCATATAGTTACTAAGAAGCCTGATATTACTAGAATATATTTACCGTATGATGCTAATAGTCTTTTATGTTGTTTTGATCATATTATGCAAACTAAGAATTATATAAATGTAATAGTAGCTAGTAAACAAGATAGTCTTCAGTGGCTTAGTATGAATGATACTATAGAGCATTGCTCTAAGGGAATAGGGGAGTTTAAATTTGCAAGTAACTATAGTAATGATAAGTTAGATTGTATTTTAGCTTGTGCTGGAGATACTCCAACACTTGAAGTAATAGCGGCTTACTCTATCATTAAATCATTTACTAAGGACTTAAAAATAAAGACAGTATCGTGTGTTGATTTAATGAAACTAGTTCCTTCATCTGTTCATCCTCATGGATTAACAGATGAGGCGTATAATGAACTATTTAATACTAATGTACCAGTAGTTTTTGCATTTCATGGATATCCTAATTTAATTCATGAACTATGTTATAAAAGAGATAATCATGACTTACTTCATGTTCATGGTTATATAGAAGAAGGTACTGTTACTACACCATTTGATATGAGAGTACAAAATAAAATAGATAGATTTCATATAGTACTTGATGTTCTTAAATATACAAAGGATTTTAGTTGTAAAGATAATATTATTTCTTACTGTAATGATATGCTTAAGAAGCATTCATTATATATTAGAGAAAATGGAGTAGATATGGAAGAAATTACTTCATGGACTTTTAAGAACTAGGTTGATTATTTACTATATTTGTTATAAAATTTTTAATAGGGGGAAAAGTGTATGAAAGTAACTCTTTTACCAGCGGATATTTATCAGGTAGTTAATAAAGCTTATTTAAGTGAAAGTGATAAGCTTGTTTTAAGTATGCTGTATATGCCTATAATAGGGAATAATCCTATTAGTTTGTATTTAAGTCTTTATAATGAACTTAAACAATCTAACTTTATGTCATGTGAACTTAATCATAGACATCTTATGACTAGTATGGGGCTTAACTTAGATACTATTAAAGAATCTAGAATAAAGTTAGAGGGTATAGGTCTTATGAAGACATACTTTTTAGCAGGTAGTGTTAACTCATATATTTATGAATTATACTGCCCTGTAAGTGCTAAAGAATTCTTTGAGTCACCTATATTTAATGTAGTACTATTTAATAATGTAGGAAAAGAAGAGTATAATAGACTTATTAATAGTTTTAAGATGCCTATTATTTCTCTTAAGAATTATACAGATATTACTAAGTCTTTTGATTATACTTATAAATCAGAAAGTTATACTAACCTAGAGCTTGAAAATATAAATATAATGGGGAAAAATAAGTTAAAACTTAGTTATGAAATAGATTATGATTTTGATTTACTTATTTCTTCTTTACCTAAGAGTTTTAATGAAAAGTGTTTGAACAAAAGTTTAAAAGAGCTTATTATAAATTTATCATTTCTATATGAGTTAGATCCTATTACTATAGCGGATATAATAAAATCTTGTATAAATATAAGAGGTAATATAGAGAAAGAAGAACTTAGAAAGAATGTTAGAAAGTATTATCAATTTAATAATGAAGGAAGATTACCTAGTCTATTATTTAAGGAACAATTAGAGTATTTGAAGAGTCCTATGGGTAATAATAGTAATAGAGGTAAGATTATTAAAGTATTTGAGAATAATAGTCCATATGAATTTTTAAAAAGTAAGAATAAAGGTATAAGACCTGCTCCTAGTGATATGAAACTTTTAGAGTACTTAATAGTAGAACTTAAACTTAGTCCAGCTGTTGTGAATGTACTAGTTGACTATGTTCTTAGAATTAATAATAATAAACTAACTAGAAGTTACTGTGAAAAGATAGCATCTCAGTGGAAAAGAAGTGGAATAGAGACTGCAGCTGAAGCAATGGAAATAGCAGAAAAAGAGCATAATAAAATTAAAAAGATATCATCTTCTTTTTCTAAGAAAGAAGAGAAAGCACCAGCGTGGTTTAATAAGACTATAGAAAAAGAAGAATTAACAAGTAATGAAAAGTCTGAACTTGAAAGTTTATTAAAGGAGTTTAAATAATGAAACAAGCAGTTAATATATCATCATATAAGAAAAGAGAAATAACTAAGAGCTTAAGAGCTTCATTTAATGAAGCTCTAGAAAATAATGAATTTATGAAATTAGTTAATAAGATAAAAGTAAGTGAAGAAGAATTACTTAATAATACTTCTAAACTAGAAAATACTACTAATGAATTAACTAATTGTAAGAAGTGTAAGTCATTAAGTAAATGTAATAATACAGTAAGAGGTTGTGTTAACTTTCCTGTTAATAATGAAGGTCATCTTATATTTTCTTATATTCCTTGTAAATATAAGAAAAAAGAAAATAACTTACCTAAGACATTCTTCTTTGAAACTCCTATATTTTTAAGAAATGCTAAACTAAGTGAAGTATTCTTAGATGATAAGAAGAGAACAGATGTTATTAAGTATTTAAAAGATTTTATTACTTCATATGATGATAATAGAATAAAGGGTTTATATTTGTATGGTTCTTTTGGTAGTGGTAAGAGTTACTTATTAAGTGCTCTTATTAATGAGATGGCATGTAAGAATAAATCATGTGCTATAGTATACTTTCCTAGTATGCTTAGAATACTTAGAGAAGGGTTTAATGATAACTCTTATGATGTAAGATATAATGAAATAATGAAGTGTGATCTTCTATTAATAGATGATATAGGAGCTGAGGCTAATACTTTATTTAGTAGAGATGAAATACTAGGAAGTATTCTTCAGTATAGAATGGATAATAACTTAAGTACATTCTTTACATCTAATTTAAGTTTAGAAGAGTTAGAAATACATTTAAAAACTACTTCTTCATCAACTGATGCTGTTAAAGCAAGAAGAATAATAGAAAGAATTAAACAGTTAACACTACCTATGGAGTTAGTAGCAGAGAATAGGCGTAAGTAAAGGATTTGTTTTATGCTTAAATTAACTATAGTATACCTTGTGTCATTTACTAAGTAAGAGGCACTATAATATACCAAAACTATTTTAAAGTGTTGAACTTCTTGATATATTTTCTAAGGTATATGAGGGGTGTGATAATATAAATCCTCTTGAATATTTAGATACAATTAACTTATCAGGTCATATTAACCAATATAAAAAATGTCTTTAATATAAGGACATTTTTTATATTGATAAATTTGTTTGAATTCTTTACACTTTTATTAAAAAAAGACTTTACAAATGTGCGATTTAATAGTAAGATAGTGGTAGGAAGTGTCACTAAGTGGTAGAAAGTGGGAGGAACTTATGTTAATAGGTGAATATCATCATAATTTAGATGAAAAGAACAGATTAATTATTCCTTCTAAGCTAAGAAATAGCCTAGATAATACTTTTATTATTACTAAAGGACTTGAGAAATGCTTATTTGTTTATTCTATGAAAGAATGGGATAAGATTACTAAGAAAATTAACTTATTACCATTTACTAAGAAGAATGTAAGAGCGTTTGAAAGATCATTTATAGGTGGTGCTTCATTATGTGAATTTGATAAACAAGGTAGAATAAGTATTGCATCTTCTCTACTTGATTATGCTTCACTTAGTCATGAATGTGTGATCATCGGTGTGAATGAAAGGCTTGAGATATGGGACAAAGTTTCATTTGATGAATTTATGAAAGTAAATGAAGATAATATGAGTGAAATAGCAGAAGATTTATTTTCTTTAGGAGATACTAATGCATAAAAGTGTTCTTCTAAAAGAAGCAATAGATGGCTTAAATATAAAGCCGAGTGGTAAATATGTTGATGCAACTATTGGGTATGCAGGACATTCAAGTGTAATACTTGAAAAGCTTAATAAGGAGGGGTTCCTTTTCGCCTTTGATCAAGATGAGAAAGCAGTAGAATATTCTTTTGATAGACTAAATCAAATAAGTACTAACTTTAAGATATTTAAAGATAACTTTAAGAATCTTATTAACTATCTTGATTGTAATATAGATGGTTTCTTATTTGATTTAGGTGTATCTAGTCCTCAATTAGATGAAGTACAAAGGGGTTTTAGTTATCATAGTGATGCTTTACTTGATATGAGAATGGATACTAATCAAGAGTTAGATGCAGCATATGTAGTTAATAATTATACTTTAGAAAAACTTACTGATATATTTTATAAATATGGAGAAGAAAAGTATTCTAAGTCTATTGCTAAGAACATAATTAAAAGCAGACCTATTACAACTACTCTTGAACTTAGTGAAATTATTAAAGGAAGTGTACCTCTAAGTTATAGGAATCAAAAACATCCAGCTAGAAAGGTATTTCAGGCATTAAGAATAGAAGTAAATAATGAATTAGATATACTTGATAATACTATTAGAGATGCTTTTGATCTTCTTAATCCAGGAGGAAGAATAGTAGTAATAACATTTCATTCTCTGGAGGATAAGATTATAAAGGATGTATTTAAGTCTTTAAGTTCAAATATTGAACTTAAAGGAGTTCCATATAATAATGGGGCTTCTAAGGCTACTATAATAACTAAGAAACCTATAATACCTACTAATGAAGAAATAGAAATAAATAATAGAAGTAGAAGTGCTAAGTTAAGAATAATACAGAAGATATAAAGGAGAAAATTATGGCTAAGAAGGAAAAAATAACTTTAATAAGAGGAGAGAAATTATTATATACTTTTATAGTACTTTTAGTTATATTTAATATATTAGGTCAAGCATTCTCTATGACTATGTTATCAAAAACTAACTATGATGTAGAGCGTACTAAAGGAAAAATAGTAGCTCAAGAAAGAACTAATGATAGTTTAAATATGAAGATAAATGAACTTGCTTCTTTAGAAAATGTAGAAACAATAGCTTCATTATATGGTCTTGTTTATAATAATGGTAATGTTAAGATAATTCAAAATAATGAAGTGGAAAATGAATAAAACAAGAACTGTTAAAATAAATATGTTGTTTATAGGCGTAGTTATTGTTTTCTTTTGTTTTATTATAATTAAACTTTCATATGTATCTTTAAGTAATGTAGTAAATAAAAAAGATTTAAAAGCTTTTGCTAGTAGTAGGAATACTGCTAAAGAAACATTAATAGCTTCTAGAGGTTCTATATATGATAAGACAGGAGAAATACTAGCAAGGAATGTAAACTCATATACTGTTATTGCATATTTAGAACCAACTAGAACAACTGATAATAGTAATCCACAGCATGTAGTAGATAAAGAATTAACTGCTAGTACTCTTTCACCTCTTATTAATATGACTAAGGAAAAGATAATGGAAATGCTTAAATCATCTGCATATCAAGTAGAATTAGGACCAGGTGGAAGAGGTATAACAGAACTATTAAAAGAAGAGATAGAATCTAAGGATTTACCGGGTATTAGTTTTACTAAGAGTATAAAAAGATACTATCCTAAGAGTGACTTTCTTTCTTATACTTTAGGTTATGCTAAAACAGATGAGAAAACTGAGATAGATGGGGAAATGGGTATAGAGCTTTTTTATAATGATAAACTTAGTGGTACAAATGGATATAAGGAATATCAACAAGATATGTTTGGATATCAAATAGCATCTACTAAACCTATTATTAAAAAAGCAATAGATGGTAATAATATATACTTAACTATTGATACTAATATTCAGATGTTTGTTGAACAAGAAATGGAATTTCTTGAAAGAACTAAGATGGATTGGGCTAATATTACTGTTATGAATGCTAAAACAGGGGAAATATTAGGTAGTGCATCTTCTCCTAGTTTTAATCCTAATACTAAGAATATTTCTTCATACTATGATCCTTTTGTTTCCTTTACATATGAACCTGGTTCTACTATGAAGATGTTTTCTTTTTTAGCAGCTATGGAAAATAAGTTATATGATGGTAAAGAATTATATACATCAGGTTCTATAAAGATAGATAAGTATACTATAGAAGATTGGAATAAAAAGGGATGGGGAGATATTACATATGATGAGGGATTTGCTGGATCATCAAATGTAGCAGCAGCTAAGTTATCACAGAAATTAGGTAAAGAGAAGTTAAGAGAGTTTTATGAGAAATTAGGTTTTGGTTATAAGACTGGTATTACATTACCAAATGAACAAGAGGGTAATATATCTTTTAAATATGAGGTAGAGACTGCTAATGCTGCTTTTGGTCAAGGTTTAACTATAACACCAGTACAAATGATGCAAGCAGCATCATGTATAGCTAATGATGGTGATGTTATAAAACCATATATAGTTGATAAGATAACTGATGATAAAGGGAAGGTTATTTTTACTGGTAAGAAAGAAATACTAAATAAAGCTGCTTCTAAAGAAAATACTGACTATATGAAGCGTCTTATGAAAACAGTAGTAGATGGTAGTGTTAAAACGGCATATGCAATGAATTATAATGTGCCTGAATTTGACTTAATAGGAAAAACTGGTACAGCAGAAATAGCTGGTACATCGGGTAGTTATTTAACAGGAACATATAACTATATTAGAAGTTTTACTGGTATGTTCCCAGGTAATAATCCTGAAATAATATTTTATATAGTAGTATCTAAGCCTACTAATTTAACAGCAGTTCCAACAGTTACTAAGAGTTTAGTTAAAAGTATTGGTACATATCTTAACTTAAACTCTAGTAGTACTAAAAATACTCCTGATAAGAAAGTATTAAGTTATATTAATAAAGAAACTAATTGGGTAAAAGAAGAGCTTATTAATAAAGAATTAAATCCTATTATTATAGGTAATGGTGATAAAATAATACAGCAGTATCCTAATAAAGGGGCAGTTCTTAATAAAAATGATAAAGTATTTTTACTTACATCTTCAAGTGAATATAAATATATAGATATACTTTCATGGAGTAAGAAAGATGTTAGTAGTTTATTTAAACTTATGGATATGACATATGAAGAGGAGGGATATGGTTATGTAACAAGTTATTCTTATAAACTAGATGATGTTATTAATAAAGAAGATAAGATTAAAATAATATATAAGCCATTATATGAAATAAAGAAAGAAAGTACTAATTAGTATAATTACTTTCTTTTTTAAGACTTATTTATTGTTTTACTTATAACAAAATACTTTATGTTATTAACTTTAAGTGTAAAACAATATGTAATTAACAGAAAGTAACTTTTTACAGACATATAAATATGTGTTATTGTATATTTATAGAAAGGAAGAGAGACATATGACAAATGATCCTAAATTATTAAATAGTCCAAGTGTAGAAGTAATATTTGATAAACAGTGGTATTATAATTTAACTGATACAGTTAAGTATCTATTTAAGAAAGATACTATAAGTATATTAAATGAGATACTTAATAATAAAGAAATAGAGATACATAAGATGAGAAGAAGAAATGATGAAAATTATATTACTATTGATTATCTAGATACATATAATCTTATTAAAGTATTACTTATATACAATTCTCCTAAGATAAAGGATATTAAATTATGGTTTGCAAGTATTATATTAGAAAGAATTAATGAAATAGTATATCCAGAGATAGCACTTGATAGATTAAAAACTATTAATGCTAAAAAAGGTAATCAATATAAATATATATTTCAAAAGAAAGAAAATCCTATAGATATAGAAGTTCTTACTAATCAAGAAATACTTGATGAAGAAATATCTATTAAATAGTATATTCTTCGACAAAGTTTTCTTATTGTATGTATTAAACTTATATTAGGGTGATTAAGAAGATATGAGAACTTATTATTTATTTTGTATTAAAGATGAGATATATGATATTACTAAGAATAGTCCTAAAGATTTATATTGTTCTTTTGAAAGAATATATAAGATGAATAAGAATGATATTAATATAGGATATAATATATAT
>JAVVTI010000022.1:0-15242 GCA_036653735.1 Bacilli bacterium
CAGCAAGTAATTCTATTAATGTAAATCCTTTTTTATTTTTCATATTTATTAATCCTTTCTCACTTTTTATCTGTAACATTTGTTATTTCCTCAATATCAATTATACCATTGTTATTTGAATCAGAAGCAACTATTTGCTTTTTACCATCATTTATTGAAAAGCTAATTATTTTTTCCCCCTTAATTTCAATATTGTATTCAATATTTGCAGGTACATCAATAGATAGTGTTTCGGTAGTATTATTATATGCTGGAGGCACAGTAGAATTATTAATAACATCTAAAGTTACTTCATCCTTAGCCGCTTTATATAACGTTTTTGCCTGGCTAATAAATGCACTATCTTTTCCTTTATTAAACAATTGCAACACACTAGGTACTGCGATTACTACTAATATTGCTAATATTGCAATAACAGCAAGTAATTCAATTAATGTAAATCCTTTTTTAGTTTTCATATTTCCTCCTTATTGAATCCTATATTCACACTTCTCAAGTATCTTAAGTGCTGTATCTATATTAATTATATCATCTTTATTTATCATGTCAATAGAAACTTCATTAACATTTTTCAAGTATACAGCTTTTTTATCCATTATTATAAGAAACTCTTTTATACCTCCTTTTTCATTAAATTCTATATAGTAAGATGTCTTTCCACTTTGTATAGCTTGTAAACTCTTTACCTTAGTATTATCAAGTGTTTTAGGATATCCATACTGACTTTTATAACAATATATATTTACCTTATCTTTATCTTTCATCTTTTCTTCTATTGCAGTATTATATATCATTTTAGCCTCTGTAGAAGCATTACCTAATCCAAAGGTACTAAATATATTTAATATACCAGGTGCAATTAAAAGTAATAATAAAATACATATTATACCTACTATAATCATTTCTATAATTGATAAATTTAGTTTCTTCATTTTTACTCCTATTTCTAATAAAAATTATATCATTATTTTTTTTTAGTTACAAGTAATATTTTAGTTATAATATTTAATACATAATAAAACCCTTGATAAACAAGGGATTAATATATTAAACCAGTCTGGAAGACAGGGAATAAAAATAATTTTATTCTTAGTTTACCTTTCATTACATGTTCTTCGGATATAACAATTTCCTCTATTACTTTTTTTAATATCTCAAAATCAAGTTCAATTCCCTTTATCATTGTATCCATATCCCCAGTTGTTCTTCTCTCATCACCAAAAATTGCTGATAAAAGAAGTCCTCCTTTTAATATAAAATTATATTTATATTTACTAATAGATATACGATATAGTAATCTCTCAAAAAAATACATTTTCATAATATCTTGAGGCTTCAGATTATTTTTATGTGCTTTTGTTTTAATTTGATATTTTAGACTTTCTGCAGTTATTATAGTAGAACCTCCAAATATTCATTTATTTCTTTTTCAATATTCAATTTTTTTGCATATTGATATAATTTAAAAGTATTGTTTTTTTGAATCTTATAATATTCTGTAAAAGCATATTTAATATATTCGGAATATATTTTACTTTTATCTTTAAAAATATCACATAAACATCTTTCTATATCATAGCATTCTATTATTTGTCCTTGTGGACTCTTTATTTTAATTCTTCCCATATCTAAAATTTCTGGTTTTACATAATGCAAGGTAACATCATCATTTTTAGTCAAACTCCCTGTATAATTGTAACTTACTGTAACATCATAATTCATAGGAACTCTTTCACATAGATTATGAAAATATAAAGCTGTTAAATAAGAAAAAACTGCATTTTTAGCATTATAAATAATTTCATAATATTCATCTCCAAAAGTATTAGAAAACACATATAATCCTCTTTTTTGTCTTTGAATAATACCTTTTTTTACTAATCGGCTTAAAGTAACTTTTGGAATACTCATATCATCTATTTTTTTAGTTGTTACAAGACCATTATTTTTCTTTATTATTTCTATTATCTTTTCTTCATTACTCATATTATTGTTCCTTCCATAAGGAAATTATATCATATTTTCCTTATGGAAGGAACAAATATTTAAAAAAACTTATATTATAATCATAATATAATACTAACACTTCATTTACCCCTTATTCTTTATAAATCTATTTAAGTTATTTTATGTTGATTTTAAACTATTTTGATTCAATTTTAAGCAATTAAAAACAGGATTAACCTGTTATAAACTAAATGGTCGGGAAGACAGGATTTGAACCTGCAACCTCTTGGTCCCAAACCAAATGCTCTACCAAGTTGAGCCACTTCCCGAGGTTATAAAATATGGTGTGCCCAAGAGGATTTGAACCCCCAGCCTCTTGATCCGTAGTCAAGTGCTCTATCCAGTTGAGCTATGGACACATACTTAACATTTCCATGTGAAATTAATTATACTATATCTTTTTTATAAAATCAATAGGCATTTCATTTATTATTTATAAGAGACTCTTTTATAGTACTTTCTAATAGTTTATTAGCATTCTCAAGTGAATAATTACCTACCTTAAATGACTTTTCAAAAGTTATTTTAATATTACCTTTAAATACTTTAAATTTACCTGTTACACTAAAGGGTACAATAGATGCTCCTGACTTCTGAGCCATAGACACAGCTCCATACTTAAATGGTAATATAATATCTTTAGTTCTATTTATAGTTCCCTCTGGAAATATCCCTATTACTCTTCCCTTTATAAGTTCATCTACTGCCTTATTCTTAGCATTCTTATCATGTATATTTCTATCTACAGGAATAGACCCTACTAGTTTAAAGAATAAAGAAAGATGTCCTTCATGTAGTTCTTTCTTAGATAAAAAATGTACCATTCTTTTAGTAGAAATACATATAAGAAATGCATCCAAATCATTAGTATGATTTCCTGCTATTACAACAGGTCCACTTGTAGGAATATTCTCTTTTCCTACTATAGTAGGTCTATATATTATCTTAAAGAAGAATCCAATTATAGCCCTTAAAAAGCAATAACTTTTCTTATAGTTTTCCTTCATTATTTTCTTTCTCCAATTCCTGGTATGCTATTTTACCAAGTTTAGTCATAGGTAAACTTGCTTTAAACTCATATTCATATGGATATGCATAAGAAGCTATATTATCTTTTACTAGTTCTTTTATTTCATTTTTAATATTAGGAGTTTGTTTAACCCCTTCTCTTAGTACTATGTATGCTTTAGCTACTTGTACTTTATATGGATGAGGAATACCTATTACTGTACATGATATAACATCAGGATGTTTCTCTATAACATTTTCTATTTGATTAGGATATATATTATAACCAGATGATATTATCATACGTTTTAATCTTTGTTCAAAGTATACATAACCTTTTTCATCCATAGAACCTAAATCTCCTGAATGTAACCAAACTCTTCCATCTTCATGAAGTCTTAAAGTATTTGATGTTTCTTTAGGATCATCTATATACTCCATCATAACAGATGGTGAACTTATACATATCTCCCCTTCTTCTTTATAAGGAAGCTCAGTATTAGTAGATGGTTTTACTATTTTAATATGTACTCCAGGACAAGGAAGACCTACTCCTTTTCTAAATTTACTAACATATGGCATAATTGTAACACCTGAAAGACTTTCAGTCATACCATATGAAATAGTAAGCTTAGCTGTAGAATTATGCTCTACAAAGAAATCATCTACTTTTTGTCTTAAACTCTCTGATACAGTATCTCCTCCACTTACAGCACATTTAATAAATGATAAATCCATATTCTTAACAGCCTTTGAGTGTGTTAAAGTTTCATAAAGAGTTGGTACTCCAGCTATTACATTAGGTGAATATTTCTTTATTAAATCTCCAAACTTTCTAGGACTAAATGTTGGAAGTAATATACATTTACCCCCCAAAACAAATCCAGTATGAAGTGTAGTTAATAAACCAAACCCATGAAATATAGGCATAATAGAAAGTACACTCATCTTTTCTTTTAGATTAGGACACATAGCTAATTGTTCATCTGCTAAAGTATTAAATGAAAGATTAGAATGTAAAATCCCTTTACTCTTACCAGTAGTTCCACCACTATATAGAATTACTGCTGGATCAATAGACTTTCTTTTACAATATGTTTCCTCAGTATATCCTTTAGATAGTTGTATAAACTTATCATAGTACATATGATTTTCTTCTAACTCTATTTTATCTATTTTTCTACCTTTAGTAAGCCAAAATACAAACGTAGTAAGAGAGTTCATAGACTCACTTACCTTAAGTAGTACAACCTTCTTAATAGAAGTTCCTTTAATTATATTTTTTACCTTAGGAGCAGCTAAATCTACAATAAATAAGAAATTAGTCTTAGATATTTCAAAGTAATGTTTTAATTCATTCTCACTTGATAAAGGATGTATCATATTAGCTATTGCACCAATTTTATTAGCTGCATACAATGCTATTACAGCCTCTGGTAAATTAGGAGAGCAAATAGAAACTACATCCCCTTCATTTATTCCTTGATACTTTAATGCCTTAGCACAAGTTTCTATCTTAGAGATAAACTTAGTATATGTTATATTTCTTCCAAAGTAACTAATAGCTATTTCATCTGGAAACTTCTTAGATGCATCTACTACTCTATCATACATACTTCCTTTATATATTTTAACATTCTTTACTATATTAAGTTCTTCATATGTTTTATACCAAGGACACTCTACTCTACCTTTTAAATTAAATTTCTTAAATAATTTCATTTCTTCTCCTTCATTTAATCTT
The DNA here is from genome assembly GCA_036653735.1 of Bacilli bacterium. Classification (GTDB taxonomy): domain Bacteria; phylum Bacillota_I; class Bacilli_A; order RF39; family UBA660; genus CAVCAD01. The sequence continues at coordinate 4,760 of JAVVTI010000022.1, forward strand.
ATTAGTATTTACTTTTTAATTATAACACATTTTTTAAAGAAGTAAATAATGGTTATTTTTAGTATCTTATAATTTTATTATATGTATTACATAGTAGAAGTAGAAACTATTTATCCTCTTCTAACTTAGTATATGCTACCTTACCTACCAGTGTTTTAGGAATAGAAGTCCTAAACTCATATTCATATGGTAAAGAGTATGAAGCTATATTCTTTTTACAATAATTTTTAATTTCTTTTTTAATAGAGTCACTAGGTTTAATATTATCTTTAAGTACTATAAAAGCTTTAGCTACTTGTACTTTATATGGATGAGGCACTCCTATTACAGTACATGCAAGTACTTTAGGATAGTTATTAATTATTTCTTCTATATGACTAGGATATATATTATATCCTGATGAAACTATCATTCTTTTTAATCTTTGTTTAAAATATACATACCCATCTTCATCCATAGAACCAATATCTCCTGTATGAAGATATGTTATACCATCACCATGTTTTTGGATAGTACTTATAGTTTCTTTCTCATCTCCTAAGTATCCCATCATAATAGTAGGACCACTTATACATATTTCTCCATCAGTATCTGCATCAGCCTCCTCATGAGTACCTAACTTTACTATCTTATATATAGTATCTGGAAATGGTATTCCTATAGAATTATTTCTATAGTTACCAGTAGGACTTAAACATGAAGCACCAGAAGACTCAGTTAACCCATATCCTTGTCTTACCTCTGCACTACATCCATGATTAAATAGAAAATCATCAACTTTATGCTTAAGAGCTGCTGAAAGACTATCTCCTCCTGAAACTAAACATGTAACACATGATAAGTCTGACTTACCTATCTTCTTATTGTTTATAAGAGATTCAAATAAAGTAGGTACACCTACAAGAAAATTAGGCTTATATTTTTTAATTAATTTATAAAACTTCTTTGATGAAAAATCTGGTATTAAAATACATTTCATACCAGTATATAATGGTGTATGTATACAAACAGCTAAACCAAATCCATGAAATATTGGCATTATAGATAAAATAGAGTCTCCTTCCTTAGATGGATCACACATTAAATGAGACTGCATAGCTTGAGCATTAAAATTTAAATTAGATAATAATATTGCTTTAGGTTTACCAGTTGTCCCACCACTAAAAAGAATAATAGCTGGATCATTACCAGTTGTTTTTTCTTCTACTTTACCTAAATATTCATATCCTTGATCTATAAACTCATTCCAAGTTATTATATTTTTTGTCTTACCTATATCATGTTTTCTTCCTTTAGTTATCCAATATAAGAAAGATCTTGCTAATTTCATATCAACAGAAATAGGAGCTACTATTACTTTCTTAGCACAAGTATTACCTACTACTTTATTTATTTTTTCAAACACTATATCAATAGTTAATATAATTTTACTTTCAGTTTTATTAATATAAAATTCTATCTCATTCTCACTTGATAAAGGATGTATCATTACCGCTATAGCACCTATCATATTTAAGGCATAAAAAGAAATGATGCCCTGTGGTGTATTAGGCATACATACTGTAACTCTATCTCCTTTATTAATTCCTAGTGCTTTAAACCCTTTAGCAGCTTCTTCTATTTTAACTATAAATCTCTTATAATTACATAGCTTACCATAGTATTCATATGCTGTATTATATGGATATATAATAGAAGTTTGTTTAATAAGTTCAAACATAGATATATCTGGATAATTAATAGAATAAGGCACTTCATTATAATACTTTATCCATGGTCTATTTTTTAATAACTTTTTCACTAAGTTTATCCTCTAATAATATAGGATTTTCTATTATATACTGCACTAAATTAACTGCTTGTACAAAATAAAAACCATCTGCTATTCTTTCATCTATATTAATTCCCACCTCGCATATATCACGAATACTCTCTTTACCATCTTTACCTATTACTATTTCTTTATGAACCTCACCTATTGCTGCAATCATAGAATTAGTACCAAAATTTACTATATTATGATATATAGCTCCACAATGAATACTACCTAAATTTGTTATTATTAATGATGAATAATATAAAATAGAGTCTGCTAATGACTGTGGTAACCATCCTCTTCTATCTAAGAATTTTAACGCTCCTACAATAGGATACCTAAGTATTTTAGGTAAACTTCCTAATAAATCAACAGCTTTTTCAGCCTCTCCTTTAACCTCACTTCTAAGTGCTTTTACTTTAGTTGATGTTAAACTCTGAATATCATCTATATTATAATCTTCTTTCATAATAAGAGTTGCCATATATTCAGTCGCATCATCCTCAAAAGAAGTCTTAGCTATAAAAGAAATAGTAATATCTTTTCTTTGATAATAATTTCCATTACATATAAATCTATTCATATATGGTCTATTATAAAAAGTCTTACCAGATGCAGCTATAAATGCATGAAATAAAGTATATTTATTATCAGGATTTTCTTTATTCTTCTTTTCTAAAAAAGTAAGTAAATCAGTTACATCAATTTTCTTATTAATATAAACATCTGAATCACATCTTTTAGGTTTTATTTGTATCATTAGTTTATGAAAACCATCTATTTTTATTTTATAAGCATCTTTTCTATCTCCAAATTTTTTCTTCATTACTGCTCCTTCTTTATTAAAACTTTTTAATTCCCTTTGCTCCATTTAAATTAACATTCTCTAATATATTAGTTTTAAAACTATATGTTATTTTTTCATTCTCTCTTTGTCTCTTAAGTGCAAGTCTTACTAATTTATCAAGTAAACTTGAATACTCTAAACCACTCTCACTCCACAAATAAAATGATAATGAACCAGGTATAGTATTTATTTCATTTACATAGATTTTATTTGTATCTTTATCTATCATTAAATCTATTCTTGATACACCACTACATCCAAGTGCTTTAAATGTTTTTAATGCATATGTTTCTATAAGAGTCTTTTCTTCTTTTGTTAATTCAGCAGGTATCTTCCTACTAAGAGAACTTAAACCCTTAGAAGATAGTTTACCCTTTGCTTTAGATACATACTTGTTTTCATAAGTTAGTATTTCCTCAGAAGTAATAGGTTCTTCACATACAGAAACTTCTGCTTTTTCACAATCACCTAATACAGAAACATTTATCTCTCTTAAATTCTCTATTGCACGCTCTATTATAATCTTATTAGAATATTTAAATGCATCTATAATATTATTCTCTAAATCATCTTTATTTTTAGCAATAGCAATACCTATACTACTTCCTAAGTTAATTGGTTTTACTATAACAGGATATTTAAATTTCTTTTCAGTCTCCTCTATAATATCAATCACACTTTTATATTTATCAAAACAAAGTGCATCAAGTACTGGTACATCTTCATTTTTAAGTACTAATTTCATCATATACTTATCCATCCCTAGTGCAGATGATAATATATCACACCCTACATATGGTATACCTAGTAAATTAAGTAATCCCTGTAATGTACCATCCTCTACATTTGTACCATGTACAATAGGAAACATTACATCAACATAATCATATACATTAGTAGATAAGAATTTCTTAGGATATTTTATTAGTTCTATTACATTTCCATTCTTAAAAGGAAACACTCTATTACAACTAAGTAATAATTCTTTTAGATTCCTATAATTATGAATATGCATTAATTCTTCTCCTGCATACATAATATTTTCTTTAGTTAAATAAATAGGTACTACATCATATTTATCTTTATCAAAAGCATTCATAGCTTGAACTCCTGATATAATAGATACTTCATGTTCTGTTGATTTTCCCCCAAATATAACTCCTACTTTAATTTTCATTTTTTTTAATTTTCCCTTCTTAATATTGATCTGGTAAATCATTTTCAAGTAATACTATTTTTTGCTTATTACCAGGTTTTATTTCATCTACTTTTTTTAATGCTTCATCTATTGTATCAAAAACAAATAACTTTTTCAAATCAAATTTAGTCTTTTTAATTGCAGTAGCTATAGGCAATGTTTGTTTTTTCCCTACTAAAATAATATAATCACATACTCTAGTTGCATTCTTACCAAATTCTTTATTAAGTTCTTCTTCCTTTTCACCTAGCTCTACCATTCCAGGTGTAACAAGTATCTTTATTCCATTAAAACTAAAAAGTACCTCTAAAGCATTCTTAGCACCCACAGGGTTAGAATTATATGCATCATCAATTATTACCTTGTTACCAACTTTTTTAAGCTCTAACCTATGTGTTACATTCTCCAAATTTCTAACCACACTCTTAAGTTTCTCTAACTCTATTCCAAGTGATTGAGAAATAGATAAAGCAGCTACTATATTTTGAATATTATGTCTACCTAGAATCTTAGTTTCAAATGTAATCTCTTTTCCATTACTATCCTTAACCTTAAATGACATTCCATTTTCATCAACCTTTATGTCATATGCATAAATATCTGCTTTCTTATTTTCTAAAGAATATGATATAAAAGGTCCATCATACTTCTTATTTCTTATATATTCATTATCAAAGTTAAGTGCTATTTTACCCTTATTATTTACTTTTATCTCATCAGCTAATTCAAACTTAGTATTAATAATATTATCTATAGTCTTAAATGTCTCCAAATGTTGTGGCCCTATAGTTGTAATTATCCCATATGTTGGATGAACAAGCTCACATGATTCCTTTATATCACCAGTATGATCAGCACCCATCTCACATATGTATACTTCATCAGTAGCCTTTAAATTCTCATTAATATGCTTTATTATACCCATCTTAGTATTAATGTTACCAGGTGTCTTTAATGTATTATATTTAGTACTTAACATCTGATATAAATAATTCTTAGTACTAGTCTTACCATAACTACCAGTAATACCTATTATAATAAGATCCTTCATATCCTCTATCTTTCTTCTTGCTTTATTTTCAAATCCCTTATTAATATGTTTATGCACTGGCTTTAATATATTATCACATAAAATTATAGTAAATGGCGTTACCATACTTATAAAAGGCATTATAAAAATAAAGTAATTACCTAGTATTATATATGACCCTAGTATAATAAGAATATTTAGTATAATAGATACCATAATAGTTCTCTTAATCCTAGGCGTATATACTAAAGGCTTTTTAGCTTTCTTAGGTAAATGTTTAATAATCATAATTATATAAAAACATATAGTTAAAAATAACCAATTTTTATAAAAAATCATCACTACCAAAGAAAACACATAGAATATTGCATTATTAATTATTTGTATTTTATTCTTCTTAATCCATAAAAGTTGAGTTTCATGATTATAATAGTTAAGTTGAAATATATGTAAGTTTTGTAGAAAATATAATATAAAATCCATTAAAAATATAAATATAAAAATAAAATATTTAATTGTCATTTGTTTTCCTCCTCAAAAAAATTATTTAAAACTTTATTCACTAAGCTAGTATTATCTAAAAATGAAAAATGACCTGCTCCTTCTATTTTTACTATACCTGCATTAGGTATTTCTTTTTCCATAACTAATGCATCATCATATGGAGTCTCCATATCATGAGTACCCCATACTAGAAGTGTTGGAACTTTAATATCTTTTAATAAGTATTTCAAATCCTCATTAACAGTTTTTACAAGTGTTTCCTTCATAATAGGTGTAGCATTCCTATAATCCTGTGATCCTAATTTATTTTTAATATTATTTAAACTTCTAGGAAACACTTTAAGAATATACTTATTAAAAATAATTTTTTTACCCAATTTATAAAGTTTAATTTTTAATGTTACATATAAATTATGTTTAGGCTTTATACCCGCACTATCCATTAATACTAATTTATTAATAGTAAAGTCTCTTTCTTTACTACACATTTTTATAGCTATTCTACCTCCAAAGGAGTGAGCTATAATACTTAAATCATTAATATTATTTATATTAATAAACTTTATTATAAAGTTAGTATAATCATCTACATCCCAAGGTTTATCTGGCTCTTCACTATTCCCAAAACCAGGCATGTCTAGAATGTATATCTTATGATTTTTTGAAAGTTCTTTAACCACTGGTTCATAAGGAACCATAGAAACACCCCAACCATGAAGTATTAAGATATTACTTCCTTTTCCTACTATATTATAATAAATTTTAAGCTTATCAATTTCCATTTCCATATAAATCTTCCTTTAATAATTTTATCACAATTATGTTATATAAACAACATGCTTATTAAATTATATGTACATAAATAAGCGTAAATACCTATACAAATAAAAAAATAACAATTTCTTATTATTTAATTAATAATGTTTAACTAAAGTTTTTGTGTGATATCGCTCTTTCTTATTTTCTTTTTTTGTCAAATTCTAAAATATAATCTATTAAACTATCTATTATTTTACTTTCCTCAGTAATTGAATAATTGTCTCCCAAGTAGTAAGTTGAATATTCTACTAAGACCACATAAAAAGCAATTTCATCTTCTTCATTCAACTTAAAATTATTCATTTTATCAATAAATTTATTTAGATCTGCATTATCTAATTCACTCAATTTTTTTATATCTTCTTCATTAAAATTTATCATTTTTTTGTCCTTTTAGTTTGTTTACTAATCTAGTATCCACTCCATGTACTGTAATTATTATAAATATTATTATTACAAATGTTATTATTAAAAGTGGTAAACTATCACATTTTAACTTTGACATATTTCTCCATTTTGATATTAACATTTACATATACAAATTAAAAAACCCATTAAAATGGGATTTAATAAGCGTTCTGGTGGCTTCAGTTGGAATTGAACCAACGACACCAAGATTTTCAGTCTTGTGCTCTGCCAACTGAGCTATGAAGCCATGGCGGTTCCGACGAGACTTGAACTCGCGATCTCTCGCGTGACAGGCGAGCGTGATAACCACTACACCACGGAACCATTTTTGGTTGCGGGAGCCGGATTTGAACCGACGACCTCAGGGTTATGAGCCCTGCGAGCTACCGAACTGCTCCATCCCGCGATAAATATTGTGGCGGAGGAAAAGGGATTCGAACCCCTGCGCCGTTTGCACGACCTCCCGGTTTTCAAGACCGGTCCCTTCAACCAGACTTGGGTATTCCTCCGCAAATATGGTGCCTCAGGCCGGAGTCGAACCGGCACGGGCTTTAACACCCGCAGGATTTTAAGTCCTGTGCGTCTACCTATTCCGCCACTAAGGCATAATTTTTGGTGACCCGCTGGAGATTCGAACTCCAGACCCTTTGATTAAAAGTCAAATGCTCTACCGGCTGAGCTAGCGGGTCATTATTTATGGTTGCCCCGGTTAGATTCGAACTAACGAATGCAAGAGTCAAAGTCTTGTGCCTTACCACTTGGCTACGAGGCAATCTATAGTGGTGGGGAGAGATGGAGTCGGACCATCGAACCCGAAGGAACAGATTTACAGTCTGCCGCGTTTGACCACTTCGCTATCTCCCCGCCTGGTGCCGAAAACAGGAATTGAACCCGTAACCTACTGATTACAAGTCAGTTGCTCTACCAATTGAGCTATTTCGGCATATCTGGTGGGCGATGAGAGACTCGGACTCCCGACCCTCTGCTTGTAAGGCAGATGCTCTAACCAACTGAGCTAATCGCCCAAATATTCCTGATTGACGTAAATAACTATATCATTTATAACTTTTTATGTCAATAGTTTATACAATATTTATTTCTTTTTACAGTATATATAATTATTTTTGTTCCTTTCTTTCAAGTTCCTTAACTTTTTTAGTTATCCATCTATCTAAATTATCTTCTAAAGGTTTAAATCCCCTACTTTTCTCTAATAATGTAGAAACATCTTTTCTTTCACGAAGATCAATTCTCTTAATAGATAATCTAGTACGACGAGTCTCCTTATCTATCTCTAGTACTTTCATACTTATAATATCATTTATACTATATTTGTCTTTTAAGTCATTTATATATGTAGAAGTAACCTCTGATATATGAACAAGCCCTAAATAACCTTCACCTAGGTCTACAAACAAACCAAAAGATGTTATCCCAGTTATTTTACCTTTTACAATATTTCCTACTTTTATTTCTTCCATTTACATCACAAATATATTCTATCACAAATTCTCTATTATTCCAACCACTCAATACTTTCTATAAAATAAGAACTTTTAATATATATTATTACTTCCTTAAGTAATAGTTCATACTGTGAAACTTTATCTATTATATTATATAAGTTATTAATAGGTATTTCATCATTCATTATTTTCTCTATCATATCAAAGTAGTATGAAGGATAAAGTAATCTAGAATATAATAGTTGATAGTCATATGAACTTAAACCTAATCTACTAATAGATGAGAATATACTATTTAAATCAATATCATCTTTAAAGAAACTAGATATAATATATTCACTAATATCTCTTATATTATAATCATACATAATATTTAATGGATTATAGAAATCCATTTCTTTATTAAGCCTCTTATGCACTAAAGTTATATTATTACTAATATGCTCTATATTATTAAAATAAGCTATTGCATTTTCCGCAAGTCCAATATAATATGACGCCGATAATATAACTAAAGGATACTCTAGATTATATTCAATAAGTTTCTTCTCTATTTCATCTACTCTTTTACCCCATAATATATTCCAATCTATTTTTTTAGTGTTTTCTTTTATAAATTGTTTATAAAGTAGAAAGTTAACAATAGTATTTATGTTTATCTTATTTTTATTATTAATTAATAATAAGCAGTAGTAGTTATCATTATGCTTAATATAGAATTCATTATTAATAGTTTTAATAAATGATGAAAAATTCTTATCTATACTTACTAGTTCATTACTAACCTTTACTAAATCATCTAAGTTCTTAATATTTTCTAAATATATATGCAGTACAAAACTCTTATCATTTATTATAAAATAATAATTATCATTTTCTTCTTTTATATCTGCTGGATATAAATTATAATAGTGGTTTATTATACTTTTCATATTATCACTATTTAATAGTATGTAAAGAATAGTAAAAAAAAACTAGTTTTTATTTGTATAAACTAGTCCATAGTCTTCTTTAGTACGTCCACCTTGAATATCTGTATTAACACTTTGCTTTCCTTTTTGATATCCTTCTTTATATGCTCTTTCTATCTCTTTTGAAGATTCACTTCTAAATCTAGTTAGTGCTTCTTCTGCTGTCTTTGCTCTTGTTTCCGCTAGTTGTTTTTTTGAAATTATTGCAAGAATAATCTCTTTTAATTTATCGAGATTCTTCTCAAATTCAGCATTTAATCTAAAATTCATCTATTACATACCCACTGATATACCAGGAGAATCATAGTATGCACTTGTCTCATTTGATAAAGATGAAACTGCTGCATTATTAGAACGTAACATTTGTTTTAATTCCGCATTTTCAGTATTTAAACGTAAATTTACCTCTTTTAATTTATCAATATATTCAGATATTTCTTTTACTTTTTGAGAAAGCACTTCAAAGTTTACTTCAGGTTCTGTTACTTCCTCTTTAATATTTTCATCATTTGTAGCAGTTAACTCTGGCTTAACCTCAGCTACTGGAGTTTCTTTTAAAGGTTCTGAACCTTTTAAGAAGCTATAGTCAGGAGTATAAACAGGAGTTACAGGCTCATGTTTTTTCTCAATAATATAATTGTTTTTTACCAAAGCAGATTCCGAAGAAATTATTTTTGGTTCTTTATATGAATTTTCAACTATCATTGGTTCTACAGGAGCTGGACTAAAAGTCTTTACCTCAGGAGCAATAGTATCAGCACCCACATTATTAATTGACCCTTTATAATCTCCATTAAAAAAAGTGTTCTTTTCAAATGTAAAATCCGTATTTGGTTTAGGAACTTCAACTGGTCTTTGTATTATTTCAGGTTTCACAGGTTCACTATTAAAAGAAGCAACTTCTGGAGTTACATTTTTAGTAATAGGATCTACTGCTATACTTGCAGATTGCTTTAAATATTGATTTAAGTCTTTACTTAATCTATTTGTGTTTACTACAACACAAGGCTTTTTATCAATAAAATTAACTTGTCCTAACTCAATATCTTTTCCTGCTCTTAAATCTTCACTCATTTTAATTTTCTCCTATATTAGCAATCTCTTTCATAGATTGTTTCACTTTATTCCATACTTCTTCATCAGTTATACCAATTAAATTAAATACTCCTGGAGTCTCCTCTATTACTTCTGAAACATAGATCTTAGACATACCCTCTGGAGTACTTTCATTCTTTGATAATATCACAAAGTCTTTATTAAGACTATTAATACCAAATGAATTAACTAAATCTACTTGCTCCATAGTACCGTCCATATTTTTAATGGTTATTTTCTTCATATTTATATACCCTTTCTTACACTAATATAATGATAACACTTTTTTTAAAAGATATCAATATTTTTTCATTAATATATAATATTTG
>JAVVTI010000023.1:0-14454 GCA_036653735.1 Bacilli bacterium
ATTCGACCACTATTCGATCACTATTCGAACATTATCATTAAATAGCATTTCACTTAACAATCAAATATGTGGTACTTCATGACAGAACTGTCTATGTACCACCCTTTCACATGGGCATTCATAAACTGGTGAGCAATTAACTCCACACATTGTAGCTTCTTTTGGAGCCCCACAACATGATGTCATTTCAGGACTAACATTTGCCTCTACATTGTATCCTTGATACATTCCATAATCGTTTTGCACGTGCATTCACTCCTTTTCTTTAATATAGTATGAATACACTGCACATATGGTATAGGTAAATATATTAAAATGGCATCTTTAAGTTACCACTCTTCATTTGTTTCATCATTATCTTCATCTGTTCATATTGCTTAAGAAGTCTATTAACTTCCTCAACACTTCTTCCACTTCCTTTAGCAATTCTTATCTTCCTAGTTGCCTTTAATACATCAGGATTACCCCTCTCAAAAGGTGTCATAGAAAGAATAATAGCCTCAATATGTGCAATATCCTTAGGATCTATCTTAACATTACTTAAATTTAACTTACCTGCTCCTGGTAACATTTTTAAAACATTCTCTAAAGGCCCCATCTTCTTTATAGTCTTAAAACTATATAAAAAATCATTTAAATCAAACTTACCCTTATTATATTTCTTAACCTGATTCTTAGCTTCTTCCTCATCTATTATTCCCTCAGTCTTTTCTATAATAGATAAGATATCCCCCATACCAAGTATTCTTTCTGCTGTTCTAATAGGATCAAAAGAAGAAAGACCATCAAGTTTTTCAGAGTCACCTACTAATTTAATAGGTATATGAGTTAAATGTCTTAAAGATAAAGCAACACCACCTTTAGTATCACCATCCATCTTAGTTAAAACACATCCAGTAAGTTTAAGCTTTTCATTAAAACCATTAATAACATTAATAGCATCTTGTCCCATCATAGCATCAAGTACTAAAAGTATCTCATCACACTTAACAGCCTCATCAATATTAATAAGCTCATTCATTAATACATCATCTATTTGTAATCTACCTGCAGTATCTATTAGTACATAATCATATCCCTTTTCCTTAGCATACAATATACTATTTTTTGCTATTTCCACTGGGTTTTTCTCATCACCACTAAAAACTTCTATTGATAAAGAAGCTCCTATTTCCTTAAGTTGATCTATAGCACCAGGTCTATATACATCACATGCCACAAATAAAACTTTTCTCTTATACTTCTTTCTAAGCATAACACCCATTTTACCAGTAGTAGTAGTCTTACCACTACCTTGAAGTCCACACATCATAGTTACAATAAAATTCTTATTAGTTATAATTTCCTTCTTATCTTCACCTAATAAACTAACAAGTTCATCTTTAAGTATCTTAACAAAAAGTTCTCCAGGCTTAACACTTTTACTTACTTCTTCACCTAAAGCCTTTTCCTTAACACTTTGAGTAAACTCCTTTACGATTTTAATATTAACATCAGATTCTAATAAAGCAAGTCTTATTTCCCTTAACATCTCACTAATATTATCCTCAGTTATCTTACCATAACCTTTTATTTTACTAACAACATTTTCTAATCTCTGTGATAAATTTCCAAACACACTAATCCTCCATCCTTAAAAGACTTTTTAGATCCTTCTTTATATTACTAGAATCTCTAATAATATTTCTTATACTTTTATTATAATAATCACACTTAAGAAGACTTTCATACTCAATAAGTTTATTTTGAATCTTAACAGTCTCCTTACTTATATAAGATTTACTAACACCAGATAAAACACTTATTTCCTGCATAGACAAATCCTCGAAATAATACTTCTCAAAATAAAACCTTTGCTTAATAGTAAACAAATTTCTATATATATCATATAATTCTATAAAATACTCTCTAGTATCCATTAAAACTCCTTAAATAAACCATAGATATATTTCTCTATATCAAATGGTAACAAATCATCTTCTTTTTCACCAAGCCCTACAAACTTAACAGGTAAATTAACACTCTCTTTAATAGCTAAAACAATACCACCTTTACTACTTCCATCTAACTTAGTTAAAACTAGCCCAGTAATATTAGTAATCTCCTTAAAGTTCTTAGCTTGTGATATTCCATTTTGACCAGTAGTAGCATCAATTACTAAAAGAGTCTCATGAGGAGCACCCTCTACTACCTTACCAATTACCTTATTTATCTTAGAAAGTTCATCCATTAAATTCTGTTTATTTTGAAGTCTACCAGCTGTATCAATTAAAACAATATCTGCATCTATCTCCTTAGCATACTCAAGACCATCATATATTACACTAGAAGGATCCTTAGATTCATTTCCATAGAACATGCATCCAACATTCTTACTCCACTTTTCTAGCTGAGAAGAAGCACCCGCTCTAAATGTATCTCCAGCAATAAGTAGTATTTTTCTACCTTCTTTTACATATTTATGTGCAATTTTAGCAATAGTTGTAGTTTTTCCAACACCATTTACTCCAACAAACAATATAACATTCATCCTACCATCTACAATATTTAACTTACTACTAAGAATCTCCCCACCTACATATATCATCATAAGCTCATCAATAATTACTTCCTTAAGATATTCAAAATCAGTTATCTTTTCTTCCTTAACCCTTTTCTTAAGCTTCTTAATAAACTCTATTGTAGTATTAACTCCAATATCAGCATAAATAAGTATCTCTTCTAACTCATCAAAAAAACTATCATTAACCTTAGTATGCTCCATACCTAAAATACTAAGCTTACTAACAAAATCATTCCTAGTCTTCTCTAATCCTTTTTCATACTTAACAACATCTTCATTATTAAGCTTATCTTCTTTATTAAATATATTTTTAATTTTATTAAATAGCCCCATAACATCACCTATTAGTAATTATACAGTAAATATAATTAAAATAATAGACAAACAAGTAAGTTTATAGTATAATTAAAACAAGTTAATTTACTTTTTAAGGAGAAAAAATGAATAATACAAATAAAAGCGAGACTTTAGTCTTTGCTTTAGGTGGTTTAGGAGAAGTTGGTAAAAACACTTATGTAATTGAGCATGATGATGAAATCATTATAATAGATGCAGGTGTTATGTTCCCAGAAAATAGTCTATTAGGAATAGACTATGTTTTAGCAGATTATACTTATCTAAAACAAAACGAAAGCAAAATAAAAGCCTTGATAATAACACATGGACATGAAGACCATATAGGTGGTATACCCTTTTTTGTTAGTGAAATAAATATACCTAAAATATATGCACCTAAAGTAGCAAGAAAACTAATAGAACTAAAACTTATAGATAGACAAATAAACTATAAAAATCTAGTAGAGTATGATGAAAATACTATAGTACATACTAAACATTTTAATATAGAATTCTTTAGTACTAATCACTCTATTCCTGATTCTTTTGGAGCAGCTATTGAAACTCCTAATGGAGTAATAGTAGAAACAGGAGACTTTAAATTTGACTTCACACCAATAGGACCTGTTGCTAATATTCAAAAAATGGCACTTATAGGTTCTGCGGGAGTAGACATACTTATGAGTGACTCTACTAATGCTTTAGTAGAAGGCTTTTCTAATAGTGAAAGCATAGTAGATGAAACCCTAGGAGATATGTTTGCTAAATGTGAAGGTAGAATAATACTAGCAACATTTGCAAGTAACATCTATAGACTAAAACATATAATAGAAACTGCAAAAAATAATAATAGAAAAATATCTGTCTTTGGTCGTAGTATGAATAATAATATAGAAATAGCCACAGAATGTGGATATATAAAAGATAAGAATATATTTATAACATCACAAGAAGCTAATAAAACAAACCCTAGTGAAGTACTACTTCTATGTACAGGTTCACAAGGTGAACCTTTAGCAGCTCTATCTAGAATAGCAAATGGAAATGATAAAAATATATCACTTATACCTAATGATACAATAATATTCTCATCATCACCTATACCTGGTAATGCAATGAGTATTAATAGAATAATAAATAAACTATACCTAAAAGGAGCAAAAGTATATACAAACCAAACAGACGGAGATATACATACTAGTGGTCATGGAAAGAGTCAAGAACTAAAACTAATGTTAAGACTAATGAAACCTAAATACTTCTTCCCAGTTCATGGTGAATATAGAATGTTAAAAGCACATAAAGATATAGCTGTTAGCTGTGGTGTACCTAGTGAAAATACATTCGTACTTCAAAATGGAAATATACTAGCTCTTAAAGATCATACTGTATATAAAAAAGGAAACATACCAATAAATGATATATACGTAGATGGTAAAAGAATAGGTGATGTAGGAACATCAGTTATAAAAGATAGAAAGATAATGTCTACAGATGGTATTCTAGCTATTATAATAAACCTAGATATAAAGAATAAAAAACTACTTTTAAATCCAAACGTAACAACAAGAGGATTCGTAGTAGTAAATGATAATCAAACTCTTATAAATACAATAGAAAATAGAGTAAAGATAATAACAGAAAACGAACTAGAAAAAGAAAACTTTAATATAATAGACCTAAAGAATAAAATAATATTAGAAATAAACTCATTTATAATAGATGAAACAGGAAGAAGACCATTAATACTTCCAATGATTCTAAACTAAAAACAATTAATTATATTAATTGTTTTTTCATATACAAAAAAAGGAAACAGCTATTTAGCTGTTTCCTCCGCTCTAGTTTCTCTAATTACTATAACTTTAATAGTACCAGGATATTGCATTTGTGCCTCAATCTTTTCTTTAATCTCTCTAGCTACTTTATAACTTGTAGCATCATCAATCTCTCCTGGTTTAACAATAACTCTTAGTTCCCTACCAGCTTGCATTGCAAATGTTTTTTCAACACCTTCAATAGAATTACCAATTACTTCTAATTCACCAAGCCTCTTAACATAGTTCTCTAAACTATCATTTCTTGCACCAGGTCTAGCTGCTGAAAGTGCATCAGCTATCTGTACTAATTGAGAAATAACACTTGTAGAATCTTTATCACCATGATGAGATTCTATAGCATTAATTACAACACTATCCTCATGATATCTTCTAGCTATATCAGCACCCAACTCAACGTGGCTACCTTCTATTTCAAAATCAATAGCTTTTCCAATATCATGTAACAACCCAGCTCTCTTAGCAAGAGCTACATTTTCTCCTAACTCAGATGCTAGTAACCCAGTTAAATGAGCTACCTCCTTAGCATGAGTTAAAACATTTTGTCCATAACTTGTCCTAAAATTTAATTTACCAAGTAATTCAACAATATCTGGAGATATCTTAGCAATACCTAATTCAAATAATGCTTCTTCACCCTTTTCTTTAATTATAGTTTTAAAGTCTTCACACACTTTATCATACAATTCTTCAATTCTAGCAGGATGTATTCTACCATCCTTTATAAGAGCTTCAAGAGTAACTCTAGCAATCTCTCTTCTAAGAGGATCAAAGCTAGATAAAACAATCACCTCAGGTGTATCATCAATAATTAAATCTACCCCAGTAACTGCCTCTAACGTTCTAATATTTCTTCCCTCTCTACCTATAATTCTACCCTTCATATCATCACTAGGTAAAACCACTGTAGAAACTGTTTGCTCATTAGTAACATCATTAGAATATCTTTGCATAGAACCCACTAAATATTCTTTAGCTTTCTTATCAGCTTCGAGTTTAGCTTGATCTTCTCTTTCTCTTAAATATTCACTAATCTCTTTAGACATCTCATCTTCAACTTTTTCCAAAACAAGTTCTCTTGCTTTTTCTTTAGAAAAACCAGATATCTTTTCTAAAAGTTCAATTTGTTCATTAAGAACCTTCTCCACTTTTGCATATTTTACGTCTATTTCTTTTTGCCTAACTAATAAATTTTTATCTTTAGAATCTATATTCATCTCACGTTCAGTTAAAAGCTCATCCCTCTTATCAAGATTCTTTTCTCTGCTTTGGATTCTTTCATTCAAATTATTAAGTTCTTTTTTACGATCCCTTACTTCATTATCAACTGATTGTTTTAATTTATAAGATTCTTCTTTAGTCTCTAATAAACTATCTCTTTTTAATTTATCAGCATCTTTTCTTGCACTCTCTATTATTTTATTAGCTTCATTATTAGCATTGTTAGTCTTTAATTTACTTAAAACAAACATACCTAATCCACCAACAAATAAACCTAAAACTATTAGCAATATGGAGAGAACTACTATATTCATATTTCCTCCATTTTCTAGAAGTTGTGAAATACTTCTACACTAATTTTATAACTAATATACAATAATTGCAAGATTTTTATTTTTTCTTATCACTTTTCTTAGGAGTATCTATTTTATTAATATTAAATTCTTCTCTTATTCTATTTTCAAGTTCTTCTTTTATCTCAGTATGATCCTTTAAAAATTGTTTAACATTCTCTTTTCCTTGACCAATTTTCTCTCCCTTATACGCATACCAAGCACCACTTTTCTCTATTATGTCCTTCTCAGTAGCTAAATCACAAATCTCTCCCTCTCTACTAACACCCTTACCATACATAATATCTACTTCAGCAGTTTTAAATGGTGGTGCTACCTTATTCTTAACAACCTTTATATTTGTTTTATTCCCCATAATATCAGTTCCCACTTTAATTTGTTCACTTCTTCTTATTTCTAACCTAACAGTAGAATAAAACTTAAGAGCTCTTCCTCCAGGTGTAACCTCAGGATTACCAAAAAACACTCCTACTTTTTCCCTTAACTGATTAATAAAAATACATATAGTATTAGTCTTATTAATAGTACCACTTAATTTTCTTAAAGCTTGAGACATAAGCCTAGCTTGAAGACCTACGTGTGAATCCCCCATCTCTCCTTCTATCTCAGCTTGAGGTACTAAAGCTGCTACAGAATCAACTACTACAATAGAAACAACCTCACTTCTAACAAGTGCCTCACATATTTCTAAAGCTTGCTCTCCAGTATCAGGCTGTGATAATAATAACTCATTAATATCAACACCTAAATTCCTAGCATATACAGGATCAAGAGCATGCTCAGCATCTATAAACGCAGCTTTTCCACCACTTTTTTGTACTTCAGCTATAGCATGAAGTGCAAAAGTAGTTTTACCACTAGATTCAGGTCCATATATTTCAATAATTCTTCCTCTAGGATATCCTCCTACCCCTAAAGCAATATCTAATTTTAAACTTCCAGAAGATGTTACATCAATATTCTTAAGTCCACCTTCACCAAGTTTCATAATAGCACCCTTACCAAATTGTTTCTCTATATCTATTAAAACCTGCTCTAAAGCTTTATCTTTTTCTTCATTTGTTTTTTCCATTATTTCCTCCATGAACTAATCTTATCTTAAGAATAATTATTTGTCAATACATTTTTCAAACATTCGTTTGTTAAAATATTAATATTAAACCCCTTATTACTCTCAAACATAAAAAATTCCCCTAAGGGAATTTATATAATTGATATACTACTCAGCACTAGAAATTAATTTTTTACTTTTATAGTAATATTCAAAACCACTTACAACTGATAGTACTGTAGCTATTAAAATACATACCTCAGCTATTCTTAAATTAATAAGTTCAAATGGTAAATTATAAAAGAATATTAAAGTAATACCTACAAGCATAAACACTGTCTTAAGCTTACCTAACTTAGATGCTCCTACAGCCTCTTTCTTCTGTCCTACAATCATCTTAATAGAATCCACCGCTATATCTCTAATAATAACAACAACAGGAATAACAACGCTCAAATACCCATTAACAGCAAGTACTATAAGCACACCATTAACAAGCATCTTATCTGCTATAGCATCCATTACCTTACCAAAATCAGTAACCATATTATACTTTCTAGCTATATACCCATCAACAAAATCAGTAAAAGCCGCTAAAAAGAATATTACACCACCAATTAAATACTTAAGATCAACAAGAACCTTTCCTCCAATTAAATACTTAGGAAATTCAAACCCTATAGCACTAAAAGGAAACATTAATAATACAAGTAACAAAATAGCCCCAAAAATCCTAACAACAGTAATCTTATTTGGTAAATTCATACATCCTCCTATTTCTTAATAAAATAAAAACCTAAAAACACTGCAACTAATGCTAACATAACTAACAAAGAAGTAATAACAATAACATTAATAACCTTCTTCTCCATTTTAGACTTCACAGTCTTAGTATAAGGAGATACTATTCTCTTCCTATCTTCTTCCTTAATCTCTTTATTAAGTTCTTTTACCTTCTCTTCAATCTTATCAACTGGTATCTTACTAGTAAAATCAAACATAAACCCATTAAAAGAATCAAGAACCTCTTCTTCATTTAAATCTAAATATTTAGCATACTTAAGTATAAGTTCTTTTAAAAATGAAATATCTTTAAAAGCATTTATACTTCCATTTTCTAAATTATCTAACTGTGCAACTGTTATACATAAATCAGTAGCAACTTCTTCCTTCTTAAGTCCTATTTCTTCTCTTTTTAATAAGAAGGACTCACCAATATCTTTCAAAACATTCTCCTTATAAATTAATTAATCTTAATAAGCCATATTCTGTACCTTTAAAAGGTGACAAACATTTATCTAGAATTTCTTCTTCCTTACTCCATTCATTTCTTTCGTAAGAATTCCCCTACCATAATTTGGGTTTCTCATTCGTGGGGTTTACCTCGTTTCATTTTCTTATTCCTAAGAACACACGTTTCTGCGGCACTTTTATATCTACCATAATCAGTTCTTGATTACTTCGAATCCGTTACTCCAAAGGAGTACCTGGTGTTATTTTTTCCACCAGCACGCACAACTACTATCATCTCAGAGTAGTATGAGTATGGACTTTCCTCTACATAATAATATGCAGCGTTTGTCTAAAGATTAATTATTCATCTCCATATACTATCTTTTCAAGTTCACTAATTCTCTTAATAACATCTACATTAGTAACACCCTTAGAAGAGCCTATAATATCAATGTTTTCTTTTAACTTCCTAATTTCATTCTTTAATTTATAATTATCATTAGTTAAATTTTGATTCTCTACATCTAACCTCTTAAGAATAGTCATAAACTCGGAATAATCCCTAATAACAATATCAAGAAACTTATCTACCTCTTGAGGTCTATAACCTCTAGCATCAATTTTAAACTCTTTCTCTAATATATCATTAGGAGTAAGAAAAATCTTGTCAGTTATCACAAAACATCACCTTTTTCCTCTTCTATATAATAATACAAAAAAAGAAGTAATTTGTCAAATACACTTAGTTTACAGTATCAAGTAACTCCTTATAACTAGCCTCATATATATCACCTATAGAACTAAACTCAAGCTTTAACTTATACTCATTAATATCCTTCTTATATAAAACTTTATAAAACTCATTTAAATCCATATCTATATATATACTCTTACCACCCTCCTTAACATCAAACTTAAGCTTACTATCATTATCACAATAATAAGAACTATTATATACTTTATTATACCCACTTACTATATCACATGTTTTAAATAAAATAGAATATACTCCATTACTTAAAGACTCTTCATACTTATTATTCTTAAAAAAGGAAATAATATTACTAACACTTAAAAAGTATCCATCAAAAGACTTATAAATATCCTTTTCACTAACCTCACTAATATTATTATCATTAATATTATTAAAATCACTCACCTTATAAAAAGAACCATTCTTTAGTACAAAATAATCTACTGACTTATTAATATTAGTTCTCTTAATAAACTGACTATTAATACTCTTCCTATATATAATTAAATCAAGATTATCCTCATCATTAACAGCATTAATCTTATAAGAAAAATTATTACCCTCTAATTTTTCTATTGTTTTTACTTTAAACGAATTATCTACAGGCTTATTCTCTCTTACATTCTTATCATACATAGAAAAAACAAGTACAAAAACAATAAGTAATATAAACACCATCAACTTAACAAATGCAGCAGTCTTTTCACTAACATCTATTTCTTCATTCTTCTTCATTTACACACCTTACCTAGTAAATTATCTTTACCCTTTCCATTAATATAATCCATAGCACTCATTTCCCCTTTACCAGAAGGTTTAAGCCTAGTTATAACTATTTCCCTATCAAGACACATAATACCTATTCCATCCTTAAGCACACTAGTTATATAACCAGTTTTACCCTTATTCACATCACCTATATATCCACATAGTATCTTTATTTCCATATTATCAAAAATCATATACCCACAAGGAAATGGATAAAGACCCCTTATCTGATTATATACATCCTTAGCACACTTACTAAAATCAATTAACTCATCTTCTCTTTTAATAACATACCCATACGTAGCCTCATCCTCATTTTGTTTAACTCTCTTATTAGTAAAATTAAATATTTCTGGAAGACTCCTTTTAAGTAAATCCCTACCAAGCACACTTAACTTATCATGAAGAACCCCAGTATTATCATTAATATCTATCTTTATAGAATCTTGACTAATAATATCACCCTCATCCATACCCTTAGACATATACATAATACTAATGCCAGTTTCCTCCATACCATTAATAATAGCTCTATGTATAGGAGCTCCACCTCTTAACTTAGGAAGAAGAGATGCATGCACATTAATACACTTATACTTAGGAAACTCTAAAAGCTCACTAGGTATTATTTGTCCATATGCACAAGTAATAATAATATCACACCCAGTATTAAGTATTTTCTCATAATCATCCCTTATCTTAGTAGGTTGAAATACCTCTATATTATTATTAATAGCCATCTCCTTAACAGGACTAAAGCACACTTTTCTTTTTCTACCTACTTCCTTATCTTCCTTAGTAACAACAAGTACTACATTACATACATCTATTAAATACTTAAGTATACATGTAGCAAATAAAGGAGTACCCATAAACACAACTTTTTTATCCTTAAACATCTTCTCTCCTCTCATAAATATTTTAACACTAATTTTAAAATATTTACACCTATTTCATATTAATAGGATCTATATCTATATCAATAAAAACCTTCTTACTAATAAAACTTTTATTAAGCTCCCTAAGAACCTCATAAATATTTTCATCCTGTTTATACTTAATCAATATACCAAAATTATACATATCTTTAAGCTTAAACACCCTCGCAGTAGATGGACCAAGCACTATAAACCTATTACTTAAATTCTCTTTTAAATAATTCTTCACCTCATTACTTCTGTCTCTTGCCTCATTATAAATAGTGCTTCTTATCTTAATATACACTAAATAATAGTAAGGAGGATACTTAAGAGCCTTCCTAATAGACATCTCATGATTATAAAACCCTACATAATCACTATTAACAGCATACTTATATACATAATTAGAGCAGCAACTAGCTTGTAATATAACCTCTCCCTTTCTATTATACCTTCCACTTCTTCCAGAAGTTTGCATAAGCAACTCAAAAGCCTTCTCACTACTTCTAAACTCAGGTATCATTAAAGATGCATCAGCATTAATAACACCAACTAAAGTAACCCTATCAAAATTAAGCCCCTTACTAATCATCTGAGTACCAAGTAAAATATCATACTTATGATCACTAAAATCCTTTAAGATCTTCTCATACGACCCCTTCTTACTAGTAGTATCATTATCCATCCTAAGAACTCTACACCCATTAAAAGTATTAAGAAGTTCTTCCTCCACCTTCTGTATACCAAGACCTCTATCTGTTAAAGAATCCTCCCCACACTTAGGACACTTTATAGTATTGTTAGTACTATACCCACAGTAATGACACCTAAGCATATTACTAGACTTATGATAAGTAAGAGTAACATCACAAGAAGGACACTTAAAAGTAAAACCACAAAACCTACAACTAATAAAAGTAGAGTATCCCCTCCTATTAAGTAATAAAAGAACCTGTTCTTTATTACTTAACCTCTTATTAATTGCCACCTTAAGAGCATCACTAAAAATATAATTCCTCTTACTATATTCCTTCTTCATATCAACTACCCTTATATCAGGTAAACAATTATTAACCCTACTACTTAAATTAATAAGCTTATACACACCCTTTAAACCTCTAGCATACTGCTCTAAAGAAGGAGTAGCACTCCCAAGCACACACTTAGCATTATTATAAGCACACCTCCTAAAAGCTACTTCAATTGCACTATACTTAGGACTATTATCTTGCTTATATGAAGAAGAAGAACACTCATCAACAATTATAATACCAATATTAGATAAAGGAGCAAAAACAGCACTCCTAGCACCAATAACTATTCTTACCTTGCCACAAAAAATCCTCCTATACTCATCATACCTCTCACCCTCACTTAAAGAAGAATGTAAACAAGCTACCCACTGCCCAAACTCACACTTAAACCTAGAAACAATCTGAGGAGTTAAACTTATCTCAGGCACAAGTAAAATACAATCCTTCCCAATAGAAAAATAATACTTAATAAGATTAATATACACCTCAGTTTTACCACTACCAGTAACACCATGAAGTAAAAACTTATCATAATCACTATTAATAATATTATTAACCGCATCCTTTTGATCCTTATTCAAAACAATATCCTTAGCACTTTCACTATTAAAAAAAACTTCCCTATTAACTTCCCTATCCTCTACTACTACAATACCTAAAGAAATAAGATTATCAAGAGACTTACCACTAACCTCACTCTTCTTAACCTCTTTATTCTCACAAATAAGATTAATAATCTCTATTTCTCTTTTCCTTCTCTTATGCTCACTAATATACTTAATATAATCCATATTACTAAGCACAGCATACTTAATATACTTCTTACCACACTTACTCTTAGCACTAGCCTTTAAAAGACTAGGCAGCATCATTTGATAACACCCAATTAAATTACAAATATACTTCTTACTTATAAACTTACCTACTTCTAATAACTCATTACTTAAATAAAACTCTTTATTACAAATAGATATAATATCTTTATATACAGTACCCTCTATTTTATTACTAGAAATATCAAGAATAAACCCCTCAACATTCCTATTACCAAAAGGTACAAGTACCTTTTGTCCTACCCTAATAACATCACAAAACACCTCAGGCACTCTATAATCAAATGTCTTATCTAAAACCTTAACATTATAACTAATTAAAACACTTGCATACATATTTTTCTCCATAACAATTATAGCATAATCAAATATATGTTTGCAAGCATTATATTAAATAATAATTATTATTAAACTCCGCCTCAAGACTTGACTCATCCCCATGTCCTGGATATATAACAATACTCTTACTCATAGACTTTACCCACTTAATAGATTTAACCATCTCAGTATAACTAGAATTTATAAAGTCATACCTACCAATACTCCCCTTAAATAAGAAATCCCCAGTAAACATAATACTATCTTCTTTAAAATAAAAACACACACTATCATCAGTATGCCCATAAGTATTCTTTACAAAAAAATTAAAACCACTAACACTCACCTCACCACAAAACTTATAATCAAATACCTCGCATTTATATTTAGACCTAAAATAATCCAAACTAAAAACATGATCATCATGATAATGAGTAATAAGTATTCCCCTTACATTAAACTTACCCTTTACTATATAATCATCAATTACTTCAGTATCACTCCCAGGATCAATAAGCATGCAATCCTCATTAATACTAACTATATAAGTATTCTCTCCTAAATAACTATTAACCACCTTATAAACAACCATAAAACACCTCTAAAACAACTCTAAAAGCTCATCTAACCTACCAATAGTTTTAAAACCCTTATCCTCATTCTCAGTATTAAACCTAATACTTATTCCCCCTTCACTTTCCCACTCTCTTAAATTCCCAGCATAATCATCCACTAATATACTACCCATAGTATGCACCATCTTAGTTTTAGATATCTCCTTAGGCACTAATATAATAGTAATATCACTAAAGAATCTTCTAAGATATAAAGTCTTCTTAATACCCTCATCTAAAGAATTAATATGAGTAAGAATAGATATATTAAACTTACCAGACTTAATTAACCTCTCAATACACCCTATACTATCCTCTATAATATACTCATCCTTAAGAATCTTATTAAAATCAAACCTACTAAAAAACTCCCTATCATTATTAGAAGTACCAGCATCCTCTGCAGCCCCATAAAGTAAACCAATAGTATCAAGAATAACCCCATCAAAATCTATATATAATTCAAGCATATAAACTCCCTTCCATATAATTATAACAAATATATACTATAAAAAATACATAAATATTACATAATACATCTATATTTAATTATAGATACCCATATAAATATACAAATCTTAAGACTTTTACTATACAAATTTTAAGACTTTTACTATA
>JAVVTI010000024.1:0-13708 GCA_036653735.1 Bacilli bacterium
ATGTAGACACTACTGAGACACATAATTCATTTGCAGGAAATGGTGGTAGAAATTCCTATAAAGATGTAATACTAGATGAAAATAGTATTGGGAAAAATAATGGTAATGGAAAAGCATACATATATATGACTAATTAATAATAGTTTTACTTGATTTTTTATTAAAAATTTGTTACTTTTATATAGGGCAAGGAAATAAATATTATGAAAAAAACAGTATTAATAATAAAAAAATATTTTAAAGTTATTAAGCCAAACAAGAAAATTACTATTTTTTTGTTTGGCTCTGCTTTACTATCACAAATATTTGGTTTAATAGCACCTCTTGCCTTTGGTAAAATTATAAAATTTGTAACAAGTAAAGATTATAAACTATCTTTTATATTTTTAGGTTTATATTTTATACTATTTTTATTGTCTCATTTACTAAATGGATTTAATTTTAAATCATATGGATTATATTATGAAAATGTTTATAGTAAAGTACAACTTAGTATTATTAATTGTTTACAAAAGTTACATATTTCTTATTTTAATGGTGAGAATAAAGGAAAACTTGTAAGTATAGTAAATGAAGATGCTGAGAGTCTTTCTTATTTTGGTGATTATTTAACTGAGTCAGTGGTTTCTATTATATCCTTAGTAGTAGTTATATGTATTATTTTTTCTATTAACTTTTATATTGGTATAATTATAGTAATTGTTAATGTATTTAATTTATTTATTATGAATAAATATAATGATCAGGGTGAGAAGATTATTAAAGTTAAGAAGGAAATTCGTGATGATATGACTGGTTTTTTTACTGGTATAATATCAGGTATTGGTGAGATTAAAATATTTAATATAATGTCTAAAATAGAAGAAAATTATAAGGAAAAGAATACTCGTTTTACTGGGAAATTTAAAGAATTAATGAGAAATAGAATACTAAGAAATATTATTATTCCTATTATTAATTTAATTATGGAAATATGTATTATTTTTTATTTAATTCTATTAATAATAAAAGGAAGTTTAGGTATAGAGACTATTGTAGTACTTGTAACATACTTTAATATGATAAGTTCTAATACTAGGTATATTATGATAGTATCTGAGCAAATAAGGGTTATAAATGTGGCACTTAATCGGTTTATAGATGTTATTAATTATCATACAATAGATGATGTTATATTTGGTAATATAAATGAAACTAATATATCTGGATCTATTGTGTTTGATCATGTTAATTTTAGTTATGATAAGGATAATGAAGTTCTAAATGATGTATCATTTGTAATACCAAATAATAAGATAACTATGATTGTGGGTGTATCAGGATCAGGTAAGAGTACTATATTTAACTTGTTATCTAGATTTTATAGTCCTAAAAGTGGTACTATTACAATGGATAATATAAATATATATGATTTTAATAAAGAGATATATAGTAATAATTTATCTATTGTTAAGCAGCAACCATTTCTATTTAATATGACTATAAATGATAATTTATTATTAATTAATGATAATAAGAAAGAAATAGTAAAGGCTTGTGATAAAGTGCATTTGTCTGACTATATAAATAGTTTACCTAGAAAATATAATACTTTAATAAATGAAGATGCTACTGATTTATCTGGGGGACAAAAGCAAAGACTTGCAATAGCTAGAACTCTTCTTAAGAAAAGTGAGATAATATTACTTGATGAAGTAACTAGTTCATTAGATAGTAATTTATCTAATGAAATATATTCTTTACTTGAGGAGTTAAAGGTAAATCATACTATTATTGCTATAAGTCACAAGTTAGAAGAAATGAAGAAAGCGGATAATATTATTGTGCTTGATCATGGAAGGGTTGTAGGAACGGGATCACATAAAGATTTAATAAAATCTAATAGTTATTATAAAAAGATTTGTCAAAAAGATGTTTGATAGAGTTATTTAATATATAAAAATTAATTGCTTGTTTTTATATTTTTTCTTTGGTATAATATAGCAGTATTTAGGGAATTACTAATTAAAAGAGGTAGTAAGTATGGATAAAATAGTTATCAAAGGAGCTCGTGAGAATAATTTAAAAAATATTGATATAGAGATTCCTAAGAATAAGTTAGTTGTTATGACAGGTGTATCAGGTAGTGGAAAAAGTTCTCTAGCATTTGATACTATATATGCAGAAGGACAAAGAAGGTATGTAGAAAGTCTTAGTACTTATGCTAGACAATTCTTAGGTTCTTCTGATAAACCAGATGTTGACTCAATAGATGGACTTAGTCCATCTATTAGTATTGATCAAAAAACAACTAATAAGAATCCTAGAAGTACTGTAGGAACTGTAACAGAAATATATGATTACTTAAGACTTTTATATGCTAGAATAGGTGTTCCTTTTTGTCCTGTTCATCATAAACCAATAAAGTCACAAAGTATAGAAGAGATGACAAATAGAGTTTTAGAGTATGAAGAGGGTACTAAGATAGAGATTATTTCTCCTTTAATAAGTGGTCAAAAAGGAACACATAAGGATACTATTAATTCATTAATTAAAGAAGGATATGTAAGAGGAAGAATAGATAATAAGTTAGTTGAATTTAATACTGATATTAATCTTGAGAAGAATAAAAAGCATAGTATAGATGTTATAGTAGATAGAATTATTGTTAATAAAGAAAATAGAAGTAGAATATTTGAATCTATAGAACTTAGTTGCTCTTTATCTAGTGGTAAAGTTATTATTAAAACTGATGTTCAGGAAAATGTTATGAGTGAGAACTATGCTTGTGATATATGTGATTTTAGCATAAGTGAGTTAGAGCCTCGTATGTTTTCGTTTAATAGTCCTTATGGTGCTTGTGATACTTGTAAAGGATTAGGTCAAACATTATCTATAGATATAGATTTATTAATACCAGATAAAACTAAAAGTATAATGGGTGGAGCTATAGAGTCTTTTCAAAGTAGTGATACTTTAAGACTATATTATAAAAAACTTGATACTATGGCTAAAATATATAATATTGATTTAAATATGCCTATTAATAAAATGAAGAAGGATGATCTTAATAAAGTACTTTATGGTACTAAGGAATCTATTAAATTTGAATTTCATTCTAAAAGTGGTAGTACTTTAAGAAGTAATGAACCTTTTGAAGGTATTATATCTAACTTAGAAAGACGTTATATGGAAACAGCAAGTCCTAGTATAAGAAGTTGGATAGAGCATTATATGCAAAGTAATACATGCTTTTCTTGTAATGGAGCAAGGTTAAGTAATGGGATACTTAATGTTTTTATTAATAATAAAAATATATATGAAATAACACTTATGAGTATTAAGGATTTAATAGATTTCTTTAATAATTTAGAACTTAGTACTGAGGCTAAGAAGATATCATTTTTAATTATTAAAGAAATTAAGGAAAGACTTTCATTTCTTATAAATGTAGGGCTTGAGTACTTGACATTATCTAGAGAAGCAAGTACTTTAAGTGGTGGTGAATCACAGAGAATAAGGCTTGCTACTCAAATAGGAAGTAAATTATCAGGTGTTCTTTATGTACTTGATGAACCATCTATTGGGCTTCATCAAAGGGATAATGAGAAATTAATTAAGAGTCTTAAAGCAATGAGAGATATTGGTAATACATTAATAGTAGTAGAACATGATACTGATACTATGAGAGCTGCTGATCAAATTATTGATATTGGTCCTGGTGCTGGAGAAAATGGTGGGTTTTTAGTAGCACAAGGTTCTATTAAAGATATAATGGATTGTAAAGAAAGTATAACTGGGCAGTACTTATCAGGTATTAAAAGAATAGATGTTCCTAAGACTAGAAGGAAGGGAAATGGTAAATACTTAGAGTTTATTGGTTGTTGTGCTAATAATCTTAATAATATTAATGTTAAATTCCCTCTTGGTAAATTTATTTGTGTTACTGGGGTATCTGGATCTGGTAAAAGTTCACTTATAACTGAAGTACTTTATAAAGCTACTAGAAGTTATTTATATGGATCTTTAGATAATAAGAAGACTTATAAGAAGATAGTAGGTCTTGAGAATATTGATAAGGTTGTAAATATATCACAAGATCCTATAGGAAGAACTCCTAGAAGTAATCCTGCTACATATACTGGAGTGTTTGATGATATAAGGGATATATTTGCACAAACTTCAGAATCTAAAGTAAGAGGATACTCTAAAGGGAGATTTTCTTTTAATGTAAAAGGTGGTAGATGTGAAGCTTGTGAAGGTGATGGTGTTAAAAAAATAGAAATGCATTTCTTACCTGATGTGTATGTCTCTTGTGATGTATGTAAAGGAAAGCGTTATAATAATGAAACATTAGATGTTAAGTTTAAGGGTCTTAATATTAGTGATGTTCTTAATCTAAGAGTAAGTGATGCTATAAATATATTTGAAAATGTTCCGAAAATAAATAAGACACTTAAAACTATGGAAGAAGTAGGATTAGGTTATGTTAGATTAGGACAAAATGCTCTTACTTTATCAGGAGGGGAAGCTGCTCGTGTTAAGCTTGCTAAAGAATTACAAAAGAAACCTACTGGTAAGAGTTTATTTATATTAGATGAACCTTCTACTGGGTTACATCAAGATGATATTAATAAGTTATTAAAAGTACTTTATAAAATAGTAGATAATAAGGATACAGTAATAGTTATTGAACATAATTTAGATATTATTAAAGTAGCTGACTATATAATAGATTTAGGTCCAGATGGTGGGTCTGGAGGCGGTAATATAGTTGCTTTAGGTTCTCCAGAAGAGCTTATTAAGTGTAAGAATAGTTATACTGCTAGTTATTTAAAAGATTATTTATAATAATATTTGTTTTTATTCATATATTTATGTATATATATAATAAATATTGTCTATACTATATTTAGGAAGGTGATACTATTAAAATGCTAAGTAATGCTCTTTGGTTAGCAGGAGGTGCTGCAGCTGGTGCTTTGTATACTAAATATGAAAAGGATATAATGCGCAGTATGAAGAAAGCCAAAAAGAATGTAAAACAAATGTCTAATAAAAATAGCAATATTTAATAAATTGCTATTTTTTTAAATAATAATATGATATTATTAGTAAGAGGGAGTTGTTGATTATGGATAAAAATAATAAGAAGCTTGATATTACTAAACTTAATGATATGGTACATGTTGGAGATAAGATACTTAAAATATTATATGCTCTATTAATAGTGGTTGCTATATATGTTGCTAGTTTAGTACTTAAGGAATGGAATATTGTTGGGGGAGTACTGACAGTTGTTAGAGTTATTAGTCCATTATTTATAGGATGGGTTTTAGCGTGGTTACTTAATCCTTTTGTAGTTAAATTAACTGAAAAAGGACTACCTAGAGGAATCTCGGTAGTAATAGTATTTGTATCATTATTATTAATTTTATATTTAATTATACTTGCTTTAGTACCATCATTATCTATTCAAATAAATGAGATTGTATCGTCTATTCCTACTGTTCTTAATAGGATGAAAGAATGGGTTGATAATATATTTTTAAATATTTCTAATGCTAGTTTGGTTAATTTAGATGCGGCTAAAGATGAATTCTTTACATATATAGAAAACTTTGGGGCTAATTTAGCAGTTAATTTACCTGGTAATATGATTAAGATTATTCAAGGATTAATTAGTGGAATGGGTACTATTGCTATATCATTTATAGTAGGGTTTTATATGTTGTTTAATTTTCATAATTTAAGAAATCAATTATTATCATTACTACCTAAGAAACATAGAATAACTATTGAACCACTTATAGATGAGATAGCACAAAGTATGCATGAATTTATTAAAGGAACATTACTTATTTCTATTATATTATTTGTAGTTAGTTTAACAGGGTTTGCTATTATTGGATTAAAGGCTCCAGTATTATTTGCATTATTTTGTGCAATAACAAATCTTATACCTTATATAGGACCATATATTGGAGGAGGTGCAGTTGCTTTAATAGCGTTTACACAAAGTTCTGTAATAGGAATTATTACAATAGTATTTGTATTTGTTGTGCAGCTTTTAGAATCTAATATTTTACAACCTATTGTTATGAGTAAGAAGATGAATTTACATCCTGTTACAATAGTAGTGTCCTTATTAATATTTGGTTACTTCTTTGGTATTCTGGGAATGGTTCTAGCAACACCTATAGTAGCGTTAATTAAAATTATTTATTCATTTTTTGATAAAAAATATAGTTTCTTTAAGTTTGAGGGTAAAAAAATATTTAAAGATAAACTAGCTAAAGAAACAAAAGAATAGTCAAAACTATTCTTTTTTAAATAATAAAAAAAGTACTTGCAAACATGTATTTGTTTGTGATATAATAATTATGGTTAGAAAAAGAAGGAGAATATAATGGAATTAAAAAAAGATAAGCCAGTTATTTATTTAATAAGTGGTAAAGCAAGGAATGGAAAAGATACGTGTGCGTCATTTATTGAGAAATATTATAACAATAATAATAAGAAGAATATTATTTTACAATTTTCATCTTATATAAAACAATATGCATCTAAAATTAGTGGATGGGATGGAAGTGAAGAAACTAAACCAAGAGAACTTTTACAAGTACTTGGAACTGATGTTATTAGGAAAAGTATTGATCAGAAGTTTTTTAGTAAGAAGTTAATTGATGATATAAAAGTTTATTCATATTTTTTTGATGTTATAATAGTATCTGATGTTCGTTTAAAACATGAAATAGATGATTTGAAAGAGGTATTTGATAATGTTTATTCTATAAATATAGAAAGAACTAATTTTGATAATGGTCTTACTTTAGAGCAAAAGAATCATATTACTGAAAAGGATTTAGATGATTATACTAAGCATGATTATAAAATATTAAATGATAGTGATTTAGATAGTTTTAATAATAAAGTAATAGATATGTTAAAGGAAATAGACAAGAAATGAAGGAAATTAAAAGAAGAGAATTAATAGATAAATTTTTTAGTTTTTTTAGAAGTAAAGGGCACTCTATTATATCTAGTGCATCAGTTTTTCCTGAAAATGATCCAACTGTGTTATTTACAACTGCAGGAATGCATCCTTTAGTTCCTTATTTATTAGGAGAAACGCATCCTGAGGGTAAACGTTTATGTTCTATTCAAAAGTGCATTAGAACTAGTGATATTGATGAAATTGGTGATGATTCTCATTTAACATTTTTTGAGATGTTAGGGAACTGGTCTTTAGGGGATTATTTTAAGGAAGAAATGATTCCATGGTCTTATGAGTTTTTAACTAGTAGTAAGTATTTGAATTTAAATAAAGATAAATTATCTTTTACTTGTTTTTTAGGTAATGATAAAGCACCTAAGGATGTACAAAGTTATGATTTATGGGTAAAGTGTGGGGTAAAAGAAAATAAGATTAGTTTTTTACCACAAGAAGATAATTGGTGGGAAACTGGGAGTGGAAGTGGTCCATGTGGACCTGATTCTGAGATGTTTTATAGTACTACTAATGGGAATTTAGAAATATGGAATGATGTTTTTATGCAGTATGAAGTTAATAATGGGGTATATACTAGTCTTAGAAATAAAAATGTTGATACAGGTATGGGAGTTGAAAGAACTATTACTGTACTTAATAATTATAATAGTGTTTATGATACTGAGATATTTTTAAGTTTAAGATTATTACTTGAGAAGCTTACTAATAAGAAATATGATGATAATAAAAAAGCATTTCGTATTATAATGGATCATATTAGGACAAGTACTTTTATATTAGGGGATGATAAGGCTTTAGTTCCTGGTAATACATCGTCTGGTTATGTTTTAAGACGACTTATTAGAAGAATGATAAGATATATAAAGTCTCTTGATGTTAAGTGTTCTATTTTAGAAAGTTTATCAAATGAAGTTATTAATTATTATAAAGATGATTATGAGGAGTTAAGTAGAAATAAAGAATTTATTATAAAGGAACTTATAAAAGAAGAAACTAGGTTTAATAAGACTATAAATTCTGGTTATAAAATGTTTGATAAGGTAACTAAGAATTTAGTTAATAATGTTATAGATGGTGATAGTGCTTTTAAATTATTTGATACATTTGGTTTTCCTCTTGAGTTTACACTTGAAATGGCACATGAGAAGCAACTAGAAGTTGATATTGAAGGATTTAATAAAAAACTACTAGAGCATCAAGAAAAATCTAGAACAGCATCAGCTGGGGAGTTTAAGGGTGGGCTTGCAGATGATTCTTATAAGTGTACTTGTTATCATACTTTGGCTCATATTTGTTTAGCTGTACTTAAAAAAATGTATGGAAATACTGTTATTCAAAAAGGTTCTAATATAACAGGAGAACGTTTAAGATATGATTTTTCTCTTGATAGGAAGATGAGTGATGAAGAGAAGGAGAGTTTTATTAACTCAGTTAATGAAATAATAAGTAAAAACTATCCAGTTATTAAAGAAGAAATGTCATATAAAGATGCTGTTGATAGTGGTGCTGAGGGTATATTTAATGATAAATATGGTTCCTCTGTTTCAGTTTATACAATAAGTAATGTATCTAAGGAAATATGTGGTGGTCCACATGTAAAGAATGCAGGAGAATTAGGAGTAGCTAAACTTATAAAAGAGGAAAGCTCATCTTCTGGTGTTAGAAGAATTAAAGTTATTTTGGAAGATTTAAAATGAATAGTATATTTAACTATACATTTGATAAGTTTTCTTTATATTTAGTAGAAAATGGATTTAAAAAATATAATGCACAGCAAATATTTCAGTGGATTTATAAGAAAAAAGTTTATGATTTTAATATGATGACTAATTTAAGTAAAGATTTAATAAACTTTTTAGTTAATAATTTAAGTACTAAAATGCTTTTAGTACTTAAAGAAGATAAGACTTCTCTTACTAGTAAATACTTACTACAGGTAAATGATGATACTATAGAGTGTGTATTAATGAAACAAAACTATGGTAATAGTTTATGTGTTTCTTCACAAGTAGGATGTAATATGTCTTGTGCTTTTTGTGAGAGTGGGAGACTAAAGAAAGTTAGAAATCTTTTAACTAGTGAAATGATACTACAAATTCTTACTATAGAAAATATTAATAATATAAAGATTGATAATATTGTTATTATGGGTATAGGTGAGCCTTTTGATAACTATGATAATGTAGTAGACTTTATAAATATATTAATAGATTCTAAGGCGGTTACTATCTCTCAAAGAAAGATAACTGTATCTACTTGTGGAATAGTACCAAAAATTATTTTGTTTGCTAATTTAAGAAATCAAGTTAATTTAGCTGTTTCACTTCATGCTCCTAATGATGAAATTAGAAATAAATTAATGCCAATTAACAAAGTATACAATGTAAAGACTTTATTTAATTGTATTGATAACTATATTGAAATAACAAACCGTAGGGTAACAATAGAATATATATTAATAGATGGGGTTAATGATAGTGAAGAGTGTGCATGGGAGTTATCTTCTTTGGTAAAAAATAAGCTTATGTATGTTAATTTAATACCATACAATACTACTTCTTCTTTTACATTTAAAAGAAGTAAAGACTTTAAAATTAAAAAGTTTTATGATATACTTAAAATGAATAAAATAGAAGTAATAATTAGAAAAGAAATGGGCTTAAAAAAAAGTGCTGCTTGTGGGCAACTAAGAGCTAATAGTAAGGAATAAAAGTATGAAATGTTATTATTTAACAGATAAAGGTAAAGTAAGAAGCCATAATGAAGATGGTGTTACCATAGTAAAGAACTTAAGCAATGAAACGCTTATGGTTGTAGCTGATGGTATGGGTGGTCATAAAGCAGGAGAGGTAGCATCTTCACTTGCTATTACTAAGCTTGGGCAAAGATTTTCTAGTCTTTCTAGTATAGGTGCTAAAGAAGAAGCAGTAGAATGGATAAGAAATATTATTAATGAAATTAATATTGATATATTAAAATATGCTGAAAAGCATATAGATAGTAAAGGACTTGGTACAACATGTGTATGTGCGTTAATTACAAGTGATTATTTATTGTTTGGTAATATAGGAGATTCAAGCGGTTTTGTATTTAAGAATGATAAGCTTACTAAAGTAACAAGTGATCATACTATTGTGGGAATGCTTGTTAAAACTGGTGAGTTAACTGAGGAAGAAGCTAAGAATCATCCACAGAAGAATGTTCTATTAAGAGCACTTGGTTCTAATGAAAAAATAGAAATAGATTTATTTGATGTAGAAACATCAGTGGACGGAGTATTTTTATGTAGTGATGGATTAACTAATATGGTAAATCCAGAGCAAATACAAAAAGTTTTAATAGATGATTTGAGTATAGAGGAAAAAATGAATAAACTTATAGTGAAAGCTAATTTAAGAGGAGGAAATGACAATATTTCCGTAGCATATGCAGATATGGAAAGAGGGGATAAATAGTGATTTCAAAGGGGTCTAAGATTAATAATAGATATCAAATTATTAAGACTTTAGGTGAAGGTGGTATGGCTAATGTTTATTTAGCATATGACACTATACTTAATCGTAATGTAGCTGTTAAGGTTTTAAGGGGAGACTTAGCAGGTGATGATAAGTTTGTAAGAAGATTTCAAAGAGAAGCATTATCTGCTTCATCTTTGTCACATCCTAATATAGTAGAGATGTATGATGTAGGAGAAGATGATGGACAGTACTACATTGTTATGGAATATGTTGATGGTAAAACATTAAAGCAATTAACTAAGAAAAGAGGAAAATTAACTGTTGGTGAAGTAGTAGATATTATGTTACAAGTAACTGATGGGATGGCTCATGCTCATGATGCTTATATAATACACAGAGATATTAAACCTCAAAATATTATGATACTAGAAAATGGTATGATTAAAATAACAGATTTTGGTATAGCTACAGCACTTAATTCTACTCAGTTAACTCAAACTAACTCTATAATGGGAAGTGTTCATTATTTACCACCAGAACAAGCTAGTGGTAAAGGATCTACTATTAGAAGTGATATATATTCTATAGGTATTCTTATGTATGAGCTTTTAACTGGAAGTGTTCCTTTTAAAGGGGAGAATGCAGTTGAAATAGCTTTAAAACATATTAAAGAAATTATACCTTCTATTAAAAAAGAATTACCTGAGTTACCACAATCTATTGAAAATATTATACTTAGAAGTACAGCAAAGAATCCTAAGAATAGATATGCTGATGCTAGAAGTATGCATGAAGATCTAAAGACTTCTTTGTTAGAATCAAGAAGAAATGAACCTAGAATAGTATATAAATACTCAGAAAATGAACTTGATGAGACTATTGTACTTGATGATGCAGTTAAAAGTATTAAGGATAAGAAAGAAAAAGAAAATAGATTAAAAGAAAAAGAAGAAATAAAAGAAGAGAGTAAGAAACAAAATAAGTTACTTATAATATTAGCTTCTGTTTTTACAGGGTTAATTATTATAACTACTAGTTTAGTTCTTTTATTACCTCGTTTTATGACAAAACCTAATGTTAAAGTACCTGATGTTAGTTGTAAAAGTGAAGTAGAAGCATCTAATTTACTTACTAAAGCTGGTTTTATTGTAAGAGAAGAGTTAGGCAAAGCTGAAAGTGATGAGATAGAAGAGGGATATGTGGTAAGAACAAGTCCTAATGCACATAAAATAGTTAAAAAAGGATCAATTATTACTCTTTATGTTTCAGTAGGAACTGGTAGTTTTATACTAGAAGATTATGCTGGTAAGAATTATATTGAAGTACAAACAACATTAAAGAATTTATATAATTGTAAAACTGCTATTGAATATGAAACTATAAAAGAAGCTGATAAAATAAAAGAAGGTGCAGTTTTAAAAACTATACCCGAAAAGGGAAGTAAAGTTAAAAAAGATGTTAATTGTAAAGTAACTCTTATTCTTCCTGAGGCTGAAGTGAAGTATCCAGACTTTACTTTAGATTATACAGTAGAGAAGATAGAGGCATTTTGTAAGAAAAATGAGATTACTTTAAAACTTTTGTATGAACAAAATGAAGATACACCAGAAGGTACTATTATTAAACAAAGTAGACCAGCAGGAAGTGTTGTATTACCAGGATATAGTCTTACTATAACTGTTTCTAAACTACCTGATGCACCTGCTGTAGTTCTTCCTGAAGGCAGTGCTCAGTGAATAAAGGAATAATAGTAAAAATAAATAAGGCATTATACTTTGTTAAACTAGAAGATAATTCTACTATTATTTGCTCTATTAGAGGTAAAATAAGAAATGATGATTCATTACCTTTAGTAGGTGATTTTTGTGATATTGAAATAAATAATAAAACTATAGAAAATATACATGAAAGAAGAAATAAGTTAATAAGGCCACTTGTATCTAATATAGATAAAGTATTTATAGTTGTATCTACTAAGATTCCTAAATTTTCATCGTATATGTTAGATAAATTCTTAGTATTATCTTCTATGAATAATATAGAGCCTATAATAATTATTACTAAAACAGATTTACTTAATAGTAGAGAAAAAAAAGTAATAAATACTTATATTTCTTATTATAGAAAGATAGGATATAAAGTTTATAAAAATACTAAATTAAGAAAGATTAAGAAAGAAATTAAAACATTTGTGGTTGCTTTAGCTGGTCAAACAGGAAGTGGTAAGAGTTCATTACTTAATAAACTTGATAAAAATTTACTT
Source organism: Bacilli bacterium (assembly GCA_036653735.1). Taxonomy (GTDB): domain Bacteria; phylum Bacillota_I; class Bacilli_A; order RF39; family UBA660; genus CAVCAD01. The sequence continues at coordinate 12,713 of JAVVTI010000024.1, forward strand.
CTTAAAACTGATGAAGTCTCTATTTCTTTAGGAAGAGGAAAGCATACTACTAGATTAGTTGAATTAATTGATACTTGTGGTGGTTTAGTAGCAGATACACCAGGGTTTTCTTCATTAGAATTAGAAATTGATAAAACAATGTTAAAGAATCATTTTATAGAATTTTCAAGAGATTGTAAATATAAATCTTGTAATCATATTAATGAAGATGGATGTAAAGTAATAAAGGACGTACTTAGTAATAAAATATCTAAAGAAAGATATGATAACTATATTAAAATGTATGAAGAAGTTAGTAGGAGGAAATAAAACATGAAAGTTAGTGTTTCTATATTATCTAATAAATATAATACTAAGGATTTAATAGATAAATTAAATAACTCAGTGTGTGATTATATACACCTAGATATAATGGATGGTGTATATGTTGAAACAAAGACATGGACTATAGGTGAGATAAAGAAACTATCAAAGATTATTCATAAACCATTAGATATTCATCTAATGGTTAAGAACCCACTTAAATATATTGATGCTTTTTCATTACTTAATTCTTCATTTATAACATTTCATAGTGGTAGCGTAAAAGATATTCCTTATGTTATTAGTATTATTAAGTCTTATGGTATAAAAGTAGGATTAGCACTTAATCCTGATGAAGATATTTCTCTTATTGAGCAGTATCTTCCATTAATTGATTTAGTTCTTGTTATGGCTGTTAAACCTGGTAAATGTGGACAGTCATTTAATGATGAAATAGTTGTAAAGGTTGATAAATTAAAAGAAATAATAGATGCTAATAACTATAATCTAATTATAAGTGTAGATGGAGGCATTAATAATGAAACTGCTTTACTTCTTAATAAAGCAGATATGCTAGTAAGTGCTTCTTATGTACAAGAAAATATTAATGAAAATATTCATACTTTATTAGATATAGATAAGTGATACTTAAAATATTTTAAAAAAGGTTTAACAAATAGGCGACTTTTGTTT
>JAVVTI010000025.1:0-13199 GCA_036653735.1 Bacilli bacterium
TAAATGAAGCACCTTCTCCTATTTTAATTTCTTTAACTAAAGTACTTTCATTTTTACCATCAACAGTTCCACCATGAACATTAAATGTTATCTTTACACTTTTCTTTTCATAAAAATCAAGATTACATATTAAAGGTGAAGCAGTAATAGATGCTAATAATTCATTATTCTCATAAGAAACAGATCCTCCAATGCAAAGACTTTTTAATTCATAATTACCAGTTGGTATTTTATTTGCTAGTTCTCCATTAACCTTAATAGAGTTTATCTGCACATCACTTTCATCATAAAATACATAGGGATTTGCTTTAGTACCACTTCCCTTTACATTTGTATTTTTTTTAATATAAACACTCTCTTTTGCATATGAAGCTACATCTTTTCCTTTAGTACTTAATTTACCATCAGAATTAATATAAGAAACTTCATTAGAAATTATATTACTTAGTAATGATTCCTGAGCATTAAATAAATAAGAAGTATCATAAAGACCTGTAACTTTTAAAGTTTTATCATATTCTTCTTTAGATATTAATCCTGTACTTTCATCTAAATATTTATCTCTATTAAGAATAGTACTATAATATTTTTTTAGTGCATTATTACTTTCATTATAAGAAACAGAAGTTGCAGCATTAATATTTATACACACGAAAAAAGATAATATAATAAATAATAAGGGTGCAATAAATATTTGTAATCTTTTCATATCTTCACCATAATTAAATTATAAACCAAACTTCATCATTATTCAAGACTTATTTCAAACATTGCATCTCTTAATTCCATAGCTCTTTCAAAGTCTAAATCTTTAGCAGCTTTTCTCATTTCAACTTCAATCTTCTTAATAACATTTTCTTTTTCTTTTTTAGACATCTTCTTATTATCCTGAACTTTTATATCTTCTTTAGAACTTACTACATCCCTTATATCTTTAATTATAGTAGTAGGTATTATATTATTACTTTCATTATAAGATGTTTGTATAATCCTTCTTCTATCAGTTTCTTCTATAGCACCCTTCATAGCATCACTATATGTATCTGCATACATAATAACTTTACCACTAGAATTACGAGCAGCTCTACCTATAGTTTGTATAAGACTTCTTTTACTTCTTAAAAAACCTTGTTTATCCGCATCAAATATAGCTATTAAAGATACCTCTGGTATATCTATACCTTCTCTAAGTAAATTAATTCCTACTATTACATCTATTTTACCTAGTCTTAAGTTTCTAATTATATTAAGACGCTCTAAAGTTTTAATCTCACTATGTAGATATGCTACATTAATACCCATTTCTTTAAGATAACTACTTAGTTCTTCACTCATTCTTATAGTAAGTGTTGTTATTAAAACTCTTTCATTTCTAGATATTCTCTGTCTTATTTCATAAATAATATCATCTATTTGATTCTTACTAGTTCTTATTTCTATAATAGGATCTATTAATCCAGTAGGTCTTATTATTTGTTCTATACATTTATTATGAACTAAATCTAATTCATAATCACCAGGAGTAGCTGAAACATATATAACCTGATTAATCTTTTTTTCAAACTCCTCAAAAGTAAGAGGTCTATTATCAAGAGCACTAGGTAAACGAAAACCATAGTCTACTAAGGTTTGCTTTCTTTGTCTATCTCCATTATACATAGCATGAACCTGAGGTAAAGTAACATGACTTTCATCTATTACAAGTAAATAATCTTTATCAAAAAAATCCATTAATGTACAAGGAGTACTTCCTTCATCCCTTAAAGATAAATGTCTAGAATAATTCTCTATTCCATGACAAAACCCAGTTTCTTTAAGCATCTCAATATCATACATACATCTTTCTTTAATACGCTGTGCCTCAAGTAACTTACCTTCTTTATTAAGTACTTCTAAACGTTCTTTTAATTCTTTCTCTATTCTTACAATAGCTTCTTTTAACTTAACATCACTAGTTACAAAGTGAGAAGCAGGTAAAATAAGTATACTCTTCTTATTATTAAGTACTACCCCAGTAAGAGAATCAAATTCTACTATTTTCTCAACTGTATCATCAAACATTTCTATTCTATATCCAGTTTTCCTATCAGCTACAGGAATTACTTCAATTACATCACCCTTAACTCTAAATGTACCTCTTTTAAAATCTACTACACTTCTTTCATAAAGCATACCTACAAGTTTTTCAAGAATAATATTTCTTTTTATTTTATCATTAACACTTATTAATAGTGTTTTATCTCTATAATCTTCTTTTTCACCTATATTATATATACATGAAACACTAGAAACTACTATAGTATCTCTTCTTGTTAAAAGAGCACTTGTAGCACTATGTCTTAGTTCATCAATTTCATCATTAATAGATGAATCTTTTTCTATATATAAATCTTTAGATGGAACATATGCCTCAGGCTGATAATAATCATAATATGATACAAAGTACTCTACTCTGTTTTCAGGAAAAAGTTCTTTAAATTCTGCATATAATTGACCAGCTAAAGTTTTATTATGAGCTAAAACAAGTGTAGGTTTTTGTGTTCTTTCTATAACATTTGCTATAGTAAAAGTTTTACCTGAACCCGTAACTCCAAGTAAAACCTGCTGCTTTTTACCTTCCTCTAAACCTTTAACTGCTTCATCAATTGCTTTAGGTTGATCACCAGCAGGTTTATACTTAGTTACTAATTTAAACATACATCCTCCTTTATTATTGATACTATTAAGTAAGAAATTCATATACTTACTTAATATAATGTATATACTAATTATTAATAACTTACATAATAGTAATACTTTCTTAGTATATTATTATCAATTTTAAATTTTATATAAGTAAACATCTTTCATATGCAAAATTAATGTCTATATAAACTATTATTTTCATTATTACTATAATTCATATAAATCTTTATATAATTATTATTTCTTTTTACATTTCATTACATAATTTTCAAGCATTTCTCACAATGTCTAAAAAATTCATCTACTGAAATACCATATTTAGGTTTACTATATTCTCTTATAACTAAGTTATTTATATTAAAATTCTTATTAAGTTCCTTAGAAGAAAACTTTTGTCTAACATCAATAAGCAAATCATCTATATTACTATATTTATGTATTCCTATATATTCTTTCCAAGCATGTTCAAACCAGTAGTAATTATTATCTTCTTCATATACTAAAAATGTATGCGAAGGACACACATTTAGAGAGTAATATATTATAAAATAAGTTTTAAATACATACCCACTATTTTTAAAATAAAATCTCTCTACTTCTGTTTGATCAAAACATACACCAACTTTATTATTAATAGTTTCTTTAGGTGAAGCAAGTAAATAAAGACTTGAGAATTTATCATTAATATTATATTGCTTCTTTTTGTTTTTATCCATCCATCCATATTCAATATCATTCATCATTTCTAAGATTTCTTCTGGTTTATAATAATTCCAAAAACCAAGTTGTCCACTTGCTAATATTTCTTTTTTAAATTTAGTAGCATCTTCTAATTTAAAAGCATAACCACTTCTATAAGGATTTTGATCATATACTAAATTATTCTTTTTAACTAATTCTCTTTCAAAATCCTTAGTAACTTTTATACAATTAGTAATATTTACCTTGCCTATTATTTTACCAGTAGGATAGTCTAAATTAAGAGATGAAAATCTATTTGCCTGTTTTTTATCTATATTTTTACATGCATGAATAAGAACATCACCCCTATAATGTGTGTTCCAACTTCTTAGTTCATATTCCTTATATCCATTAATAATTAAAGAAGCCCAAGGCTGTCTTATACTTAATACTTTCATAAATTTCTTTATTAATAGCTTTTAGGTATAATTAACAAACATAGAAGATATGCTATTATTCCACTTCCACCTAAAGCACAAAATAAAATCCATCCTATTCTAACAATAGTAGGATCAATATTAAAATAATTAGCTATTCCCCCACAAATACCAGCAAGTATTTTATTATTATTATCTCTTGTTAATTTCTTTTTCATTCTTATTTTTCCTTTCTCTATATATTATTTTATCATAGTTTTTAATATGAATCACTAATTTATTTAACTAACACTTTTACATCTTATTCATAATATAAGAATAAAGGAGGCATATGTATTATTTTTCAACATTAAATCATGTTACGCAAGGTTTTATTGCATGTTTATTTACTTATAGTATTACTGCTTTAGGCGCAGCTTTAGTATTTTTCTTTAAGAAAGTAAATAAAAATGCAATGGATGCAATGCTTGGATTTGCAGCAGGTGTTATGATAGCAGCATCTTTTTTCTCTTTATTATCTCCGTCTATAATAATGGCAGAAAATTTAAAAATGATTCCCTGGTTAGTTGTATCTTCTGGCTTTATATGTGGTGGTTTACTTTTATTTATTAGTGATAAGTTATTTGATAAAATTAAACTAAAAAATAACAATAAAAGTTTTAAAAGAGTATTTATGTTAGTTAGTTCTATATCCATACATAATATACCAGAAGGAATGGCTGTAGGAATTGCATTTGGTAGTATAGCATATGGTCTAGATGGAGCTACTTTAGCATCTGCTTGTATGTTAGCACTTGGTATAGGACTACAAAATTTTCCAGAAGGCACAGCAGTAAGTGTTCCCTTATTAAGAGAAGGATACTCTAAGAAAAAAGCGTTTTTTTATGGTCAACTAAGTGGTATAGTAGAACCAGTAGCAGGAATAATAGGCGCACTATTAGTTCTTAAGATAAGATACTTATTACCATTTTTATTAGCTTTCGCAGCAGGTGCTATGATATATGTAGTAGTTCAGGAACTTATTCCTGAAAGTCAAACTAATAAAAAAAAGAACCTAATGGCTCTTTTCACCCTAATAGGCTTTTCTCTTATGATGATTCTTGATGTAGCTTTAGGATAATTATTTACTTAGTAAAGAAAGATTAACTCTTTCTTTTTCTTTATCAATATTATCTACATAGGCTTTTATTATATCCCCTAAATTTAGTACTTCACTAGGATGTTTAATATATTCTTTACTCATTTTTGATATATGTACTAGAGCATCATCATGTAGTCCTATATCTATAAAAGCTCCAAATGATGTTACATTTCTAACTGTTCCTTCTATTTCCATACCTTCTTTTAAATCATCAATAGTAAGAATATTACTTTTTAATGTTACAGTAGGTATATCACTTCTAGGATCAATTATTCCATCACATAGGTTTTCTTTTATATAGTTTTCTTTATCTATAGATATATTATATATAGAAAAATCTACATTCAATAGAAGTTCTTTTATAAAAGGAGTACCTATTAAATCAACTGAAATATCATTATCATTAAGTATTTTATAAGTAAGTTCATAGTCCTCTGGATGTATATTAGTTTTATCTAGTGGATTATTTCCATCTATTATTCTAAGAAATCCCGCTGCTTGAGTATATACTTTCTGATCTATATTCTTAATCTTTAATAATTCTTCTCTACTCATTATCTTACCATGTTTTAATTTATACTCAGATATAGCCTTTATTACTTTATTATTTATTCCTGATACATAAGATAGAAGTTTTTCACTAGCATTATTAATATTAACTCCTACTTTATTTACTATCTTTGATGTAACAAATGATAACTCTTCTTCTAGTTCTTTTTGTTTTATATCATGCTGATAAAGCCCTACTCCTATTGAACAAGGATCTATCTTAACAAGCTCTGATAATGCATCTTGAAGTCTTCTTGCAATTGATACAGCACTTCTTTGTTCAACTGAGAAGTCTGGAAATTCTTTTTTAGCTATAGCACTTGCAGAGTAAACAGAAGCTCCTGCTTCACTTACTATAATATATTTAATACTTAAATTATTTTCAGCTATTAAAGAAGAAATAAACTTCTCACTTTCTCTAGATGCTGTACCATTACCTATAGCTATTATTTTAACATTATATTTATTTATTAAATCTAATATAATCTTTTTAGATTCTATTACCATATTCTTTGGTTCATGAGGATAAACCACACTTATTTCAAGGCATACTCCATTTTCACTTACTACTGCTAATTTACATCCTGTTCTAAAAGCTGGATCAAAACCCATTACTACAGTTTCTTTAATAGGTGGTGTTAAAAGTAAATGTTCTAAGTTATTACCAAATTCTTTTATACCTTCTTCACTTGCCTTATCAAATAAAAATGTTTTTATTTCCCTTTCTATAGATGGAAATATTAATCTTTTATAAGCATCTTCTATAAAAGATAAAAACATTTTTTTAAGTGGAAACTCCTTATTAGAAGTTATCTCTTTTATTAAATATAATATTATATTATTAGTATCAACACTTATTTTATATGTTATTATCTTACTTTTTTCAGCTCTAGATATAGCTAAAGTTCTATAACTTTTCATAAATTTAACTTTTTCTTTAAAATCATAATACATTTCATAAAGTTTTTTATCATCCACTGCTTGTTTCTTCTTAGTAGTAACAACATATCCATTATCATAAATAAATGCTTTAATCCATTTTCTATACTTAGCATTATCACTTATTTTATCTGCTATTATATATCCTGCATTAGTAAGAGCAAATTCTATAGTAGGAACATCCTTATTTAGGTATTTATTAGCTTCTGTTTCATCACATGTAAACTTCATTATCTCTTCTGCTAAGGGCTCTAAACCTAGTTTAATAGCCTCTGTTCCTTTTGTCTTCTTCTTTTCTTTATATGGTAAATATATATCCTCAAGTTCACTTAGTTTACTACATAACTCTATATCATAAGAAAGCTTCTCTGTAAGCATTCCTTTTTCATCTATTAGTTTCTTAATAGTTTCTTTCCTATCATTTAAATTTACATTATATTTATAAACACTCTCTATACTTCTAAGTTCATCTTCATTTAAAGACCCAGTTACTTCTTTTCTATATCTAGCTATAAAAGGTATAGTAGATCCACTCTTAAGCATTTCTATTACACACTGTACAATATTACTACTAATATTCATCTCTTTACTCATATTATTTATTACTTCATTATTCATTTATTAATACCTCTTTCTTACTTTATTTATATATAAAAATTAATCAAAAAAACTATTTTTAGGTACATAACTAATAATAGTTTTTTTATATTCATTAATTCTTAGTTTATTATTAATTTTTTCTCTCTAATATTTTTTTATGTATTTGATCAGTATCATTTAGTAGTGGTGATAAACTATTACCTACATTTAATGAGTTTATAACACTTGCTAATTTTAAAGAGCAATCTACTACTTCTAACCAAGGTAAATTATAATACTCTTTATCAAAGTATGTTAAATTAGTAACATAAATTTTATCAAATAATCCTTTTTCATATGCTTTATTAAATTCATCTACCCCTTTAGTAAATAAACCAAATGTAGATAATAGATATATTTTAGATGCTCCTAATTCTTTTAAAGAAGAAGCTACATCTATCATAGAACCACCTGATGCTATCATATCATCAGCTACTATAACATTTTTATCTTTAACACTTTGTCCTACATAAATATGTTTAGTTATAGGATTTTTCCCATCTATTATAACTGATGTATCTCTTTCTTTTCTAAAGAAACCTAAATCACAATTAAATAAATTAGCATATAAATTATTTCTACTTATAGCTCCAGCATCTGGTGAAACTACAAACATATTATTAAAGTCTATTTGTTCTGTTTCTATAAATTTTTGAAGTATTTCTTTTGTAGGATAAAAACTTTCAAATGAAGAAACAGGAATTGCATTTTGTATATCTATATCATGAACATCAAATGTTATAATATTCTTTGTCTTAAGTGTAACTAAGTCTTGTAGAGCAGCTGCACAATCTAAACTTTCTCTAGACTTTCTTCTATGTTGTCTTGATTCATAAAGTAGTGGCATAATAACAGAAACTTCTTTAGCATGATCTCTTACTGCATATATTACTCTCTTTATGTCTAAGAAATGATCATCAGGACTCATATGATTAGTATAATCATACATCTTATATGTAATACTATGATTACCTACATCTCCTAATATATAAACATCTTTATGTCTAATAGAATCAATAATTTCCATCTTTGCTTCTCCATTATTAAATCTACTTTCTCTTATATTTACTCTATAATCACATGTTGTACCTCTTAACTTATTAAGTTCCTCATTAACTTTTTTCCCAGTTTCACTAAAACTACTAAGTACTATAAGTTTTAAATCATCATCTTCATTATACATAAATACTCCACTTCCTTTAACACATATTTATTATCCATTAAATGAAATATTAAGTCAAGGTTTAATACAACTTTTTAGGATATATTTTATTTTCTACCATTAAGTTAATTCTAGAAACTACTTCATTTTTATCTTCTTTATAAGTAATACCCATCCATGATGAAGATGTTTCTATTACTTTTATCTTCTTATTAGATTTTACTATTATACTAGGTAAAAAGTATTCACACTGAAGTATATCATTTTTATTTTCTTCTAGAAAATTATTAAATTCAGTATCTAAAACATCTAGAAAATCCCCAGTTAAACAAAACATATTAACATTTACATACGCATCATCACTTAGTATAAATGATAAACTTTTATCAAGAGGAGAAGCTGTTATAACATTATCTTCTTTAATAACAGAGCACTCTACTATACTTTCTAAGTAAGACTCATTTACTCTACATACACCTCTTTTAACAGCTCCATACTCACTTAAAGTATTTACTACTTTAAATGTTACTATACCATACTCATTATTATTAAGTAACATAAAGTTATATGCTTTAATAAACGCATCTCTTCCATAGAAGTCATCTGAATTTATAACTAAAAATGGTCCATCAATATAATCTTTAGCACATAATATAGCATGCCCAGTACCCCATGGTTTAACTCTACTAGAAAAAGAATCATATTTACTAGGTATCATATATGTTTCTTGAAATACATATGTTACTTTTATTTTATTCTCTATTCTTACTCCAATAGTTTCTTTAAATATACTAAGATTTTCTTTTCTAATAATTATTATAACATGATTAAAACCAGCCTCTATAGCATCATATATAGAATAATCTATAATAAATTCATTATTAGGACCTACTGGCTCTATTTGTTTAAGACCTCCAAATCTACTTCCCATACCAGCAGCCATTATAACAAGTGTCATATCTTTATTCATAATTATTTAGCATCCCTTTCTAACAACATTTCATATTCTTCTTTTCTTACTTTATATGCATTCATTATTTCTTCTTCATAAACAAGCTTATTAAAGTTCTTATCCAATTTATTAAGTATTTCTTTTGTAAATAAAGGATTAAGTAGTAAAAAAGGACCTAGAACTTTAATACCATAAAAGTTATTATAGTTAAAACTTTGATCTTTACTATTAAAAAGTACTTTACTAATATTATATACTTTATCAAATGTACTTATAAACCCTACTACTTTATAATCATGATACTTACAAATAAATAACTCATGTACTCTTTTATCTATATTTCTTATACTATAATAATCAAATATATTAAGCATTTCTTCATTACCTATATTCTTACCAAATATCTCCATAGAATTACCTAGTGCAAAGAAATATACATTATTATTTATTAAATAAGATATTCTTTCTTTATAAGAAATAAGCTTATTTTTAACTAAACTTAAATTACTTTCTGTCATAGAACCCATAATAATCATATTTACTTTATTATTTACAAAGTATGGCTCATCATCTATACTGGTATATATAAATGTTGCACTAGGTAAATTAAGTTTCAAATATTCAGCATTAGCATCATCTCCATGAAGCATTAATTCATTATATAAAACTTCTACTATCATTTAATTACCCCCTAGTTTACTCTTAACCGCATCTATTACCTTAGTACTATCATCATACATATATACATCATATATTATATATATTTTAGTTATATCTGTAGTATTAAGAATGTTAACTGCATCTATTTCACTTGTTACAGTCTTTATTATATCTTTAGGAATCTTAGCTATTAAAAGTCTTAAAAGTAAATCTTCTTTTCTACTACCCGTTACTATTATTTGCTTAATAGACTTATCACATAAGAACTCAAAATCACACTCATACAAATAAGATATAATCTCACTTGATTTTCTTTCATTCTTATTATCTAGCATAAATAAAATAGCCTTCTTACTATTATCTTTTCTAATTTCATTAAGTACTCCTGATACACTTACAGGAGTTTGTGCTTTAGCAAGCATTCTTACTATACTTATATTATTACATAGTTCACTACTATATCTTGATTTAACTACATTTAAATCCTTAGTATTATTATTAATAAAGTCATTATTATAACCCATTTCTAGTAATAAACTTATAATACTTACTAAGTTATATAATGAATATATATTATCAAATGGTAAATAGTATTTATAATTATTAAGTATAAAATACTTATCTTCATAGTTTACTTCACTTACTACATACTTACCACTTTGACTTACATAAGAGCACTTGCTGCAGTAAGAAAAGCCTATATGATTATATTTAACATACTTATATTTAAGTATACTATTACATACTGGACAAAGAGGAGCATCAACTACTTTATTATATAGAGTATCATGGTCTTCCTTACATCTGTCTATTGAGTATAATATATCATCTTCATTTCTTTTTAAACTGCTTACTATAGAATCATCAGCATTAAGTATAAGTTTAGACCCTTCAGGAATAACACTTCTTATATAATCTCTTACATAGTAAGGATGAGGATTATACTTAATAAAATCTCTACATAAATTACTTATAATAATATACTGAGGTGTTATATATTTATATACCTTCTTAGTATTAAGTTCATCAGTTTCTAGTACACATGTATTAATTCTTACTTTATTATTTATACTAACATTATCTATAAAAGTACTAGCAATTCCCCATACAGAGTTAAATCCCTTATTAGTAATAACCTCTACATTACTACTAGTAAAAAAATCTACTAACATTTTACAAATAGAAGTCTTTCCATTAGTACCACTCACAGAAATAATTAATTCAGGTACACCTATATACTTAAAGAAAGATGGACATATTATTAAAGCTACTTTCCCATGAAAATAAAATACATCTTTACCCAGTAATTTAACTACTTTCTTTACTACTTTACTAACTATAAGTGCTATATAAAAGAAAACTATATTATTCATACTTAAATACCTTTCTATATAATTATATCATATAAGTTAAAAATAACTAAAGAAGAAGTTATTATATTACTACATTTATCTAATAATAGTGTATAATTATATAAAGAGGAGAACTAATATGAAAAAAGATTCTTTTGTAAAGGGAACTATTATAGCATCCGCTTCTATTATACTAGTTAAAGTTATAGGAGCTTTATATAATATACCATTTTACTCAATTATAGGACCTGAAGGAGGATCTTTATATACCTATGGATATACTATATATAGTTTATTTTTAAATATATCTACAGCTGGTATACCTATAGCTATTAGTAAGATAATAAGTGAATATAACTCTTTAGGTTTATATGAAGCTAAAGAAAGAGCATTTAGTTTAGGTAAGAAAATAATATATATTATCTCTATACTTAGTTTCTTTATTTTATTTGTATTCTCTAAAGAAATAGCCTTTTTATATAAAGGTTCCTTAGTAGGAGGATGCTCTATTAATGATATATCTCTTATTATTAAGAGTGTATCCTTTTGTTTACTCATAATACCTATGTTAAGCCTACTTAGAGGATACTTGCAAGGTCATAAATTTATAACTCCCTCAAGTACCTCTCAGTTAATAGAACAAGTAGCAAGAATATCATTTGTATTAATGTCCTCCTATATAGCTATTAATTTATTACATACTAAAGTAAGTATTGGAGTATCCTTAGCTGTTTTAGGAGCTTTCTTTGCAGGCTTAGTAACATACTTTTACCTAGTATATAAAATTAATAGTAATAAAAATAAGTTTATGCTAGAAAAAATAAATAAGAAAGATAATATTAGTAATAAAGAAATAATAAAGAAGATTATTTCTTACTCCATTCCATTTATTATAATGGTTATAGCAATAGATATATATAATATAACAGATGTTACATTAATATTACGAGGACTTACTAAAGTAGGTTACACAACAACTGAAGCAGAACTAATAGCAAGCATTATAGCTACGTGGGGTAGTAAACTTATTATTATAATTAATTCATTTGCTACAGGAATTTCTATGTCCTTAATGCCACATATGGTAAGTAGTAATGCATTAAAAGATAATACTAAGATAAATAAAATAATTAATCAATCATTTAGTATTATACTATCAGTATCATTTCCTCTAGCTATATTTATATGTATATTTAGTCATAATGTATATAATATATTCTATGGAAATAGTTTATATGGACCTAACATATTAAAACTTCTTATATTTATATCTATTTTCTCATCTATGGATATGATTATGAGTACTATACTCCATGGCTTAAATCGTTTTAAATTAATATATATATCTATGCTCCTTGGCTTCTTTACAAATGCATGCCTAGATATACCCCTTATATACTTGTTTAACTATATAGGAATACCTGCTTACTATGGAACTATATCAGCAACAATCATAGGTTATTCATTATCTCTTACTATAGCATTTACATTCTTAATAAGAAAACATAAAGTAAACTTTAAACCCCTTTATAATAATATTAAAAAGTTAGTATTACCTATCATATTAGTTACTATAATAGCCTTTATAACACATAAAATAATAAATATAAATACCCTAAGTAGACTACTCCAATCTCTTATAATATGCCTATACCTAGTTATATTCGGAAGTATTTATATATTTATTTTATATAAAAATAAAGGCGTATACTCTATATTCGGAGAAAGCATTATAAATAAAATTATAAAAATATTTAAAAAAAATGACTAATTATATTTAGTCATTTGATTCATAAGTTGATTAACTTGTTTTTGAGATGGATTACGCCCCATCCCCCTCATTAATGATTTAATCATTTCTTCATTAATAGGTGGATTCTTCTTAAGCTGCTTCTGCATTACTTTCTTAGCTATTAAAAACCCAAGAACTAAACCTACTACTAAACCACCTACTAAATATAAAATATCTACTAACATCTCTTTCTTCCTCCTTTACTTAATT
>JAVVTI010000026.1:0-12898 GCA_036653735.1 Bacilli bacterium
GGAGTTGTTGGATGAATAATATTAATTATAAAAACAGAGGAATGTTTCTAGAAGGATTAATTAATAGTACTAATCTTTATTACTTAAATAAAGATGTAGCTCTTATATATAAGAAGCCTACTCCTATAAAGGTACTTAAAGTAGAATATAAAAGTGCTATAATAAGTAAGGCAGTATATGAGAGAATATCTACTTTAGATTATAATGGTTTATATAGAGGTAAGTACATAGAGTTTGATTGTAAGGAATGTAATAGTAAGACTTCATTTCCTATTAGTAATATTTTAAAGCATCAAGTTAATTCTATTAGGGGTGTTTTAAGACATAAGGGGATAGTATTTATATTAATATATATGAATAGAAGATATTTTTTACTAGAGGGAAGTACATTAATTGGATATATTGATAGTAATAAGAAGTCTATTAGTTATGAAGAGATTGTTAAGACAGCTTATGAGATAAAGGAAGGATTAAATCCTAGTTTAGATTATTTAAAAGTAATAGATAAAATTGTATTTGAAGGAGAAATGAATGAAAAAGATAATTAGAAAGAAAAAGGAAAGTAATAAGAAAAGTAGTGGTAAGAAGAAAAGAATTAATAGTTCTTTAATACTTAGTATTATTATTATAGGGGCTACAGTGCTTCTAGTAACGGCTATAGGGTTAGGAGTTTATATTATATTTAGTGCTCCTGAGTTTAGTCCTACTAATTTATATGAAAAAGAGTCTACTATTTTACTTGATAAGAATAGTAATGTATTTGCTAATTTAGGAGTTAATACAGATGAGGGTTCTACTGAGAAGAGGCAGAAGGTTACATATGATGATTTACCACAGGTACTAGTAGATGCTATTATATCTACAGAGGATTCTAGGTTTTTTCAACATAATGGGTTTGATTTACCTAGGTTTATTAAAGCTTCTGCTGGTCAATTATTAGGAAGAGATTCTGGAGGTGCTTCTACTCTTACTATGCAAGTGTCTAAGAATAGTTTTACTTCATTGGATGCTTCTGGTATTAGGGGTATTATAAGAAAGTTTACTGATATATATATGTCTATATTTAAGATAGAGAAGCATTATACTAAGGAAAATATTATTGAGTTTTATGTTAATGCACCTTTTTTGGGAAGTGGTGCTTTTGGTGTACAACAGGCTAGTAAGGTATATTTTGGTAAAGATGTTAATGATTTATCTTTAACAGAAGCTGCTATTATAGCTGGGTTATTTCAAGCTCCTACTCATTATGATCCTTATACTAATCCTAAGATAACTACTCAAAGAAGAGCTACTGTTTTATATTTAATGAAGAAACATGGATATATAACTGAAGAAGAAGAAAAGAATGCTAATGCTATTCCTGTTGAGAAGTTACTAGCTAGTGAAAGTAAGAATGCATTTCTTAATAAGTATCAGGGGTTTGTTGATACTGTTATACAAGAGGTGAAGGATAAGACTGGTAATGATCCTTATGATGTACCTATGATTATATATACTACTTTAGATCCTAGTAAACAAGATGTGGTTGATAATGTTACTAATAACTATAAGTTTTATGATGATAAGGTTCAGTTTGCATCTGTTGTATCAGATAATAATAGTGGTGCTATATTAGCTGTTGGTGCTGGAAGGCATAAGAATAGAGAAATGGGTCTTAATTATGCTACTGGTATAAAGAGACAAATAGGTTCTACTGCTAAACCACTATTTGATTATGGACCTGGATTTGAATATGAGAAGTGGTCAACTTATACTCCATTTTTTGATGAACCTACTGTTACATACTCTGATGGTGGTAAGATAACTAACTTTGATAATAGATATAACGGAATTACTTCTCTTCATAAGTGTTTAGCTAATTCTAAAAATACTTGTGCAGTAGAAGCATTTCAAAGAAATGATAATGCTAAGATTAATTCTTTTGTTTCATCTTTAGGTATAGTAACTGATGCTAATGGTGGAAGATTACATGAAGCTCATGCTCTTGGTTCTTTCTCTGGAGCTAGTCCTTTACAGATGGCTGCTGCATATGCTGCTATTGGTAATGGAGGATATTATATTAAACCTTATTCATTTACTAAAATAGAATATAGAGATACTAAGGATGAGTATAAAACTGAAATAGTTAAGAATAAGGTTATGTCTAAACAGACTGCTTATCTATTATCTTATATACTTAGAGATGTTACTCCTAGTAGTGCTAAGGTATATGGTTCTGATATATCAACTAAAACAGGAACAAGTAATTATAGTGCTAAAGCACTAGCTGGGGTTGGGTTATCTAATAGAGCTGGAGTTATACAAGATTCATGGATTATTTCTTTTAGTCCAGAGTATACTATTAGTTCTTGGAATGGATATGATGAACTTACTAATAAGAATTATTTAACTATGAATCCAGCTGATGTTCAAAGAAGAGGTATTATGGGATTTCTAGCTCAGGGTATATTTAGTAAGAATTTAAAGCTTACTATGCCTAGTGGTATTGTTTCCTCTAAGGTTGAGTTAGAAACAATACCTGCTATGAAACCTAGTGAGTTTACTCCTGGGAATTTAATAGAAACACATCTATTTATATTAGGCTCTGAGCCTGCTGATGTGTCTCAAAGATTTTCTAAGTTATCTAATCCTATAAATTTATCTGCTAAGAAGAGTAATAGTAAACTAACTATTACTTGGAATAATCCTGGTAGTCCTGCTGCTATAAATAATGATTATTTACAAAAGTATTTTGCTGATAATTATAAGCCCTTTTCTGAGGTATATCTATCTAGAAGACAGTCTTTTAATTCATCTAATATAGGAAGTTATGGGTTTGATGTATACTTAAAGAATGCTACTTCTCTTAAGTATGTTGGTAGTACTAATGATAATTCTTTTATAGTAGATTTAAGTAATTATAGTGAAGTATATACTAAAGTAGTTGTTAAGAGTTCTTATTCTATATTTAAAGCTAATGCTAGTGATGGATCTGAGTATACTTTTAGTGATGGAAGTGATGTAGTACCTACTAATATAGTGGTTTCTTTACCTGCTAATATATCTTTAGTTAAAGATGA
The DNA here is from genome assembly GCA_036653735.1 of Bacilli bacterium. GTDB lineage: Bacteria > Bacillota_I > Bacilli_A > RF39 > UBA660 > CAVCAD01. The sequence continues at coordinate 3,060 of JAVVTI010000026.1, forward strand.
AGTATGGAATGGTAGTAATAAGGATGATTTAAAGGTAACTGTTAATAATAAGGATGTAGTTGTAACTAATAGTAGTGTTGTAGTTCATTCTATTAAGAATTCTTCTTCTAAAGATACCGCTATTAATGATATTACTAAAGTACCAGATACTTATACTATTAATTATAATATATCATTTATATATGCTGGTTCTAGTGTTAGTAAGAGTTTTAAACAAACTGTTATTGTTAAATAGATATATATAATAAAAAAGGAGTTCTATGAAGAACTTCTTTTTTATTATTTTTTAGTTATTATTGTTTTATTACCCATATATGGCTGTAATACTTTAGGTATGTTTATACTTCCATCTTCATTATAGTTATTTTCTATTACTGCTATCATACCTCTAGGGGTTGCTAGTACTGTATTATTAAGTGTATGAACTAGTTGTGTACCACTTTGTCCTTTAGTTCTTATTGAAAGTCTTCTTGCTTGTGCATCTCCTAGTGTTGAGCAACTGCCTACTTCAAAGTATTTCTTTTGTCTAGGACTCCATGCTTCTACATCACATGATTTTACTTTTAAGTCAGCTAAATCTCCACTACAGCATTCTAGAGTTCTTACTGGTACATCTAAGGTTCTAAAGAATTGTACTGTATACATAAGCATTTTATTATACCAATTAAATGAGTCTTCTTTTTTACATAGTACTACCATCTCTTGTTTTTCAAATTGATGTACTCTATATATTCCTCTTTCTTCAATACCATGAGCACCTACTTCTTTTCTAAAGCATGGTGAGTATGATGTTAGTTTAAGAGGTAGTTCTTCTTCTTTTATTATTTGATCCTTAAATTTGCCTATCATAGAGTGCTCACTTGTACCTATTAGATATAGGTCTTCATTTTCTATCTTATACATCATGGCTTCCATTTCTTCAAAAGACATAACACCATTTATTACATCACTTCTTACCATAAATGGTGGTATACAGTATGTAAAACCATTATCTATCATGTAGTCTCTTGCATATGAAAGCATAGCTGAATGAAGACGTGCTATGTCTCCTGTTAGGTAATAAAATCCATTTCCACTTGTTCTTCCTGCACTAGTTTTATCTAGTCCAGATAATGCTTCGCATATATCTGCATGGTATGGTATTTCATAGTTAGGAACTATAGGCTTTCCAAACTTTTCAAGTTCTACATTCATTGTATCATCTTTACCTAGTGGGACACTATCATCTATTATATTGGGTATAAACATCATTTTTTCTTTTATACTTTTTTCTAGTTGTGTTTCTTTTTCTTCTAGTTTTATAATATCTTTATCTAAGGATAAAATATCTTCTTTAATACTTAATGCTTCTTCTTCTTTTTTATCTCTATAAAGAGCCCCTATTTTTTCACTAAGTTTATTTTTAGTACATCTTTTTTCATCAGCTTCTTTTTTAGCTTCTCTATATAATAAATCTTCATTATATATTTCATCTACTAATTTAAGTTTAGAATCTTGATATTTCTTTTTTATATTTTCTTTCACTAAACTTTTATTTGTTCTTATTAAATTTATATCTATCATATTTTCTCCTTAACTATTATTTATTATATCAATAGATATGCATTTTGTCACTATAAAGAATAGAAAAAGAAACAAATTACTTTGCTTCTATTAATAGTTTTATTGCTGTTCTATCTTCTCCATTTATTTTTATATCTACAAACGCAGGTAAGCAGACTAAGTTTTTACCCGAGGGAGCAATAAAACCTCTTGCTATTATTATTCCTTTTATTGCTTGGTTAAGTGAACCTGCTCCTATAGTTTGTATTTCTACTGGTTCATCTGTAGTTCTAAATATATTAGCTATTGCTCCTGCTACTTTCTGTGGAACGCTTTTAGAAGATACTTTAATAATTTCCATAATGCCTCTCTTTCAAGATTATTATATGAAAATATATATTCTTTTATAACTTTAAAGTACTAGTTATTTTTCTTCTTTGCTTATCTTTTTATATATTGTTTTAAAGTATGTTGACTTAAGAAATGTATATATAAGAATTTCTAGTAGGTCTATAGTACCAAGTGATATGAAATAGAAACCAAATATTAATGTTTGTACTGATACTTCATTAAATAAGTTAATAACAGTTAAAAAGCCTATTAATACTATGACAAATGTATTAACAAGTTCTAGAAACCATTTATAGCTATCATTATCTTTATATCTATATATAGCATATCCTTTATAGCTTGCAAAGAGCGTTGTAAATATTATTATACTCATTGCTAAGTAGTTTGAGTCCATAGAACCTTTAGATAGAAATAGATATGTACCAGTAATTACTGAGATAACTGCTAGTATTAGGTTTTCTTCATTATCTCTTCTTCTACATATAAAGTATGCTATAAGACTTAGGAATGTTAAAGTAAAGAAATATATTGAAAAGTAATATACGGGATCAAGTAATCCAAAAGCAGGATTATTAAATAGTATAATTCCCATAGCTATTATTAGTATATTTAATATCATATTTATTATTAGAAACTTTTTATCTCTCATGTATTTTACCTCTTATTAATATTTTACTACATAAGAATTTATATGTAAAGAAGAAATGAATTTCTAGTAATATACTATTTTAATGTTTCATTTATTATACTAAGTCTTTCTTGTTCTTTATTTAGTTTATCTTTATCCATTTGTACTATAGCAGCTGGGGCATTTTTTACATATGAATCATTATTTAGAAGGGTTTTTCTTTTTTCTATTGAGTTAATAAGTAAGTCTTTTTCTTTTTGAAGTTCTAGTAGTATGTTTTCATTATTACTATTAGGTACTTTAAATGTTGCTGTTATAGTTTTAGTAGTACATTTAAGTGTACTATCATATGAGTTTTCTGTATTATTTACTCTTAGTATAAAGTTAACTATTTGCAAATATTTATCACTTGTTTCTATATCTTGTTGTGAGTCTTTTGTTATTTTATTATCTAGTTTAAAGGTTCTAATAGTTGTTATATCTTGTAGTAAGCAACTAAATTCTTTAATATCAAATACTTCTTTTTTATTATATATAGGATAGTTTTCTAGCATGATTGATTGTTTATGAAATGGTAATGATAAATAGATTTCTTCTGTTACAAAAGGCATAAATGGATGAAGTATTTCTAGTATATTTAATAGTACTTTATAAAGAACTGATAATGTGTTTGGATCAGTTATCTTTCTTTTTGATAGTTCTATATACCAACTACAAAAGTAGTTCCATGTGAAATCATAAATATAATTATTTACATCATTAAATCTATATTTATCCATAGATAGTGTTACATTTTTAATAGTATTATTTAAGTGGGTTAATATCCATTTTTCTTCTATATCTAGTTGTTCATAGTTTATATCAGTATTAGAAATGTTATCTATACTAGTAAGAACGTACCTAGATGCATTCCATAGTTTATTAATGAAGTTCCATGATGATGAGACTTTTTCTTCATTAAAGCTTAGGTCCATTCCTAAAGCAGCTGATGTGGAGATATAGTATCTAATGGAATCACAACCATATTTATCAATCATATCCATAGGGTCTATTCCATTACCTAGGCTTTTACTCATTTTTCTTCCTTGAGAATCTCTTATTAAACCATGTATAAGACAATCTTTAAATGGAATTTTATTTGTTACATATAGGGATTGGAATATCATTCTAGCTACCCAAAAGAATATAATATCATATGCTGTTACTAGAACATTTGTAGGAAAGTATCTATTATATAGGGGGTCATTTTCACTATATTTAAGTGTACTAAAGGGCCATAAAGCACTACTAAACCATGTATCTAGTACATCTGTATCTTGGATAAAGCCTTCTTTTGGAGAGGTTTTACTTACTATAACTTCATCACCACAGTACCATACTGGTATTCTTATTCCCCACCATAGTTGTCTTGAAATACACCAGTCTTTACATTCAGTCATCCAGTTATTTAATATTTTTTCAAATCTTTTAGGTATAAATTCTACTTTATTAGATGTTTTTTGATTATCAAGTACTCTTTTAGATAGTTCTTTCATTTTAACAAACCATTGTTTAGATAGGAAAGGTTCTACTAGAGCATTTGTTCTTTCAGAGTATCCTACACTATGTATATATGACTCTTCTTTAACTAGAAGGTTTTCATTAATAAGATCTTTTACTATTTCTTTTCTAGCATCTAATATATTTAGGTTATTGTATTTACCTGTTAATTCATTTAAAGAGCCATCTTCTTTTATAGTTTTTATTATTTCTAGGTTATGCCTAAGGCCTATTTCATAGTCCTCTAAAGCGTGTGCGGGAGTTATTTTAAGTGCTCCTGTACCAAAATCTATAACAACAGAATCATCTTCTATAATATTTATTAATCTAGATGTTAGTGGAACATATACTTTTTTACCTACTAAGTTTTTATATCTTTCATCTTTAGGGTTAACAGCTACTGCGGTATCTCCAAATATAGTTTCACATCTTGTAGTAGCTACTGTTATGTAGTCTTTCTTATTTTCTAGATAATATTTAATATAGTATAGTTTTCCCTCTTCTTCTTTGTATATAACTTCTTCATTAGAAAGAGCTGTTTTAGCAACTGGATCCCAGTTAATTATCTTTTCTCCTCTATATATTAGACCTTCATCATACATCTTTTTAAATACTATAAAGACTGCATCTTGTGAATACTCATCTAAAGTAAATCTTTCATTAGTATAGTCAAGGGCTAAGCCTAGACGTGCCCATTGTTTTCTAATATTAGTTGAGTGTTCTGTCTTCCAGTCCCAGCAGGCATCTAGGAACTTTTCTCTACCATAATCGTATTTATTTATTCCTTTTTCTTTTAGTTTACTTACTACTTTACTTTCTGTTGCTATAGCAGCATGGTCCATACCAGGTAACCATAGGGTATCAAAGCCTTTTAGTTTTTTATAACGTATAATTATATCTTGAAGTGTTACATCAAAAGCATGACCAATATGGAGTTTACCAGTTATATTAGGGGGTGGTAATATAATACTAAAAGGTTTCTTACTATTATCTTTAGTACTAAATAAATTGTTTTTTAACCAAAAATCGTACTTACCATCTTCTACTTTATTAAAGTCATATTTTTTATCTATCATTATTTATCCTCCATAAATTTATTTATTTCATCAAAATATATATCATATTGTTTATCATTAAGATATGTTTTATATCTAAGTAGTAGCTTTGTTTCTTTTATATAGTTAAATGAATACTTAAAGTTCATATCATATATAAAAGCTATTCTAGTTATATGTGCTTCAGCAGGTGTTAATTTTCTTTTTATTAATATAGGTTTATGATTAAAGAACATCTCTTTTATATCATTATTTACATTATAGGAAGTACTTACATTATTATATATGTTGTTTATAAATATTTCTAGAATATCTATTTTGTCTGCATCTCTTACTATATTACAAAACATTAGGTCTTTTTTATTTAGTGGTTTATCTATTTTATATTTATTATGATAGTATATTGCTTTCTTTATTATATCATAGTGAGTTAGTTTTACTTTATATTTAATAATATCTTCATTATTAAATAATAATTCTACTGCCTTATTACCATGATCAAATGAAGTTTTATCATTAAATGTTTTATACTTTTTCCATTGAATAAATCTTGCATAGTCATGTAGCAGGCCTATTTCTTTAGCTAGAGTAACATCAGATGTATTTAGGTTTAAGCTTCTTGCTATATTAACACAGAGGTTCATAACTCTTAATGAATGGTTATATTTTACATCTATTTCTTTTATAGATAAATCAAAAGTATTGACATATTTTTTGAATTCTTTTAACATATATTCTCCTAGAAAAAAACAACTCATCCAAAGGACGAATTGTTCGTGGTACCACCTTATTTATTTCTTAAATATTTTAACGCATATCTGCGGGAATTAAATATCCTGCTATACAAACAACATTCAAACTTACTATTTTATTCTTATTTCAGCAGTATTTAAGAACTCTCTTATTAAAATAGAATAAGTTTTACTCCTTTTGTATCAGTCGCATTTGTAAATAGATTATAATATATTATATATTGTTTGTCAAATTATTAGATATGTGTTAAATAATACTAGTTAAAATAGTTTATTTTTATTGCATTTCTAACTTTATCAAGTGTTTTTTGTGCTGTAGTAGAAGCTTTTATAGTACCTAACTTTAATATATTTATTACTTCTTCTTTATGATTTTCATAGTATGATCTTTTTTCTCTTATAGGAAGTAATAGTTCTTCTAATACTTCTATTAAGTATTTCTTGATAGTTATATCTCCTAGTCCACCTTGTTCATAGTTCTTTTTTAGTTCTTCATATTTTTCTCTATTAGTGCACAGGGCATCTAGATATATAAATACTACATTATCTTTTGTATTTCCTGGATCTGTTACTTTAATATGATTAGGATCAGTATACATACTCATTACTTTTTTAGATACTTCTTCTTTTGTATCAGATAAATATATACAGTTATTTAGGCTTTTACTCATTTTGGCTTTTCCATCTAGTCCGGGAAGTCTTCTTGATGATTTATTATCTGGTAATAGGTATGTTGGTAGGGTTAAGATATTACCATAGATTTTATTAAATGTTTCTATTATTTCTCTTGATTGTTCAATTATAGGTATTTGATCTTCACCAACTGGTATAACACTTGCATTAAAAGCTACTATATCCGCTGTTTGACTTACTGGGTATGTAAGGAATCCTGCTGGTATACTTGTTTCAAAATCACGTTGTTTTATTTCTTCCTTAATAGTTGGATTTCTTTGTAGTCTAGAAACTGTTACAAGATTTAGAAAGTAAGAAGTAAGTTCAAAAAGCTGGGGTACTCCTGACTGAACAAAGTATGTTGTTTTAGTAGGATCTAATCCTACAGATAAGTTATCTATTGCTACTTCAAGTAAATTATCAACTATTTTTTGTGGGTTTTTTGCATTATCAGTTAATGCTTGAGTATCTGCTATAAAAACAAACATCTCATATTTTCCACTATTTTGCATTTCTATTCTATTTTTTAATGCTCCAACATAATGGCCAAGGTGTAAGTGACCTGTTGGTCTATCGCCGGTTAGTACTATTTTTTTATCATTCATATTATTTTTCCTTTCTAAAAGTTAAACATTAACCACGCTGGTTTAAATATCATAAGTAAACCAATTAATAACATAATTATACCACCTATAAAGTGAGAGTATTTAGCGTATTTGTTACTTAGTGCTGTTATCTTAAGTGTTTTCATAGCTATTATAAATATTATTATATCATCTATCATAAAGAATAATAGGTATATTAATATATATATTGTTTTCTTAACTATGTTTATATCATTTAATGAAAGAACTTGAGTAAATATAACGGGTAAACCTAGTGAACATGCTAGTTCTATGACATTAACTACAAAGGCTAAAAGTATAGTTGATGCAATAGCTATAATAAAACTATTACTAGTTACTATTTCTTTAACCTTAGTTATTATCTTATTTTTCTTACGTTTATCTACTACGTTACAACCAATATCTTTTGTTTTAAAGAAGTTTATTATATTATATGTACCAAATATTATAGCAAAAACTCCTACTAGTACTTTAAATATAGTAACACTATTTAGATAAGAAGCAATATTTAACCAAGATACCATAAATAAGCCATAACAAACAGAACTAGAAAGTATAAAGGTAAGACCTATAGCCCACATTCTTTTTCTATTTTTCATACCTAATAGCATTGTTATTAAGAAAAGTAATATCCACATAGCACATGGATTTATTCCATCTACAAAGCCAATGACTGCTGATAATAGAGGAAGTGATATATCTGTTGGGTTTATTCTTCCTAACAAGGGTACATTTATAGAATGATCTTTATCTGATGAAGGTTTATCTTCTTTATTATTTACTGGTAATTTTACATTAAGTTCTATTCCTGTTTTATCTACATAATCATTATTTAGATAATATGATACTTTATCTTTTATATTTTCTTCTGTATATCCTTTTCCATATCCTACAATGAATTCATTTCCAATTACTAAAAATGGTACACCAGTTGAACTAGAGTTTAAAATATTCCTTACACTCTCAAATTTCTTATCATTTTCAGTATTATGCCACACTTCATATTTATGCAATGTAATGTTTTTATTTTCTTTTAGATAATCATTAAGAAAGGCTATTTCTTCTTCACAATGAGGGCACTCTTTTCCATAGAATAAATACATATTAATGTTTTTTTCTTTACCTTGTATTACAAAAGGTATGAATAAAAACATTACTAATAATATTTTAAATAGTTTGTTTTTCATATTATTTTATTCCTTTCTAGAAAGTTTATAAATTCTTTTCTACTCTTTTCACCTACAAGTCTTTCTTGTTCAACATTATCTTTTAGTATTATAAATACTGGTAAAATTTTACCTACATTATATTTACTTACTATTTCTTCATCTTCATCATAGTCATAATTAATAGTTGAAACTTTATAAGTTTCTTTTATTTCATTTACAATATTATTCATTATAATACATGATGGACAAATAAAAGAGCTAATTACTACTAAGGTCATTTTTCCTCCATTATGCTATCTATAGTATTAAGTAAATAGTTTATTTCTTCTAATAAAGTATTGTGTGATAAGCTTATTCTTATAGATGAAGAAGCTCTTTTTAGATCATTAGTTAAGCTTAGAATAGTTTTTGAGTAATCATAGCTTGATGCACAAGCAGTTTGAGTAGATATATAAATATCTTTATCTTCAAGTATTTTTTGTATATTAGAAGATGTTGTATTTATAAAACTAATATTAAGTATGTGTGGTAGTGCATCAATAGGACTATTTATTATTATATTTTCATATTTAGATATATGTGTACGAATTTTATTATTAAGCATAGTAACGTATGTTATATTACTTTCTAGGTTAGGAATTATTTGGTCCATTGCAGTACTAATAGAATCTATTAGTGCTGTTTGAGGTGTACCAGATCTATAATTAGTTATACTTTTACCTCCTAAAATAAGAGGAGTAAACTTTATACCTTTTTTAACTATTAATAATCCTATACCTACTAAGCCATATATTTTATGAGCAGAAAATGATGCTGCATCAACGTATGTTAAGTCAATATTTTCTTTACCTAGGGATTGTGTCATATCACTATGAAAAGTTACTTGTGGATACTTCTTAATCATCTTACCTATTTTATCTATTGGATTTTTTATTCCTGTTTCACTATTAACAGAAGAAATAGTTATTAAAACAGTATCATCTTTTATAAGTTTTTCTAGTAGGTCTACATCTACTTTTCCTTCATCATCTAGTGGTGCAAAATCAATAGTAAAGCCTCTTCTTTGTTCATATGATAATGGAGAAAGTACAGATGCATGTTCTAAGGATGAAGATATAATATGACCCTTTTCATATTTATCACATATACCTTTTATAATAGTATTATTTGATTCAGTAGAACCACTTGTAAATATAATTTCTTCTTTTTCTACATTTAAATACTGTGCAATATTACTAATTGCATCATCAATTATTTTTTTACTAGAAATTCCTAGTGTATGAGTTGAGTTTGCATTAGCAAAGTACTCACTACTAATATATGAAAATCTCTCTATTACCTTTTTATCAGGTTTAGTTGTTGCACTATAATCTAAATAAATCACTCTTATCACCTGTTATAAATTATATCATTATTATTGATTTTGAGCAATAATGTTTACTAGTGTTTATTAAACTTATTTATTTAAAAATAAGTTTAATACTCTTACTAACTCTAGTTTATCT
>JAVVTI010000027.1:0-11843 GCA_036653735.1 Bacilli bacterium
TACCATCCATCCACTTTATACCAGTTTCCTCAGCCCAGCATTTTTTTCTTCTTTCCAGTAGCATTAAGTTTAAAAGATTTCTTTCCTTATCACTAACTGTTCCTTTTAATTCTAATTCCCAACTATGAATATTATTACTTCCACCACGTTTATCCTTAATAGACTTTCCATACAGTTCCTCTGGTTTAAAATGATTAAATAGAGCCCTTGTAAATTCAGTATTAACTGTCTTTTGATTATGCTCCATTATATCTTTAAATAAAACTCTTTTTTCATCAAAAGAATTTAAATCTATTTGTTTATCTAATGTACCAACAATATATACTCTTTTTCTAGATTGAGGAACACCAAAAAACTGAGAATCAAGAAGTTTCCATGAAACCTTATAACCAAGTTCCTCTAATATTTTTAACATAGTAGAAAAAGTATTACCAATTTTATCACTCTTATTAATTAAATCATGTTTAATTAATCCCTCTACATTTTCAAGTATAAAACCATAAGGTCTTTTTTCCTTAAGTATTCTAGCCACCTCAAAAAACATAGTTCCTCTAACATCTGCAAAGCCTAAACCTTTACCTGCAGTACTAAAAGACTGGCAAGGAAATCCTCCTAGTAAAAAATCAAAATCCTCTAATTCTTTAGCATCTATTTCTCTAATATCTCCTACTAAATTCTTATGTTCAAAGTTTGCTTTTAAAACCTTAACCGCACTAGGCTTTATCTCAGATGTTAATATACACTCTGTTTTATATCCTAGACTATTAAAAGTCTCCTCAAATGATTTCCTAATACCACCCATACCAGCAAAAAGATCAACAAACCTTATTGTTTTCATAAATACCTCCTAACATATATCTTTATTTAATAAATATATTATACATATTATCATATCTATAAGTAACTCTAGTAGTATTAGGTTCTTTACTCTTAGATATAATACCTAGTTCAAGTAATCTCTTAATAAGCTTATTAACAGAGTTTATATGCATATTTAAATCCTTAGTAACATCTCCTATAGAAAGTACTATCTTATTAGCTAAATATGGATAAAAAGACTTAATAAGACTACCACTTATATTATCTAAACACTTCTTATAATCTTCTTCATATACTTTATTTATCTTATCAATTCTATTTATATTAAGAGAACACTGTAAAGAAAGCATCTTTAAGAAAAATATAACATACTCTCTAGCATTTCCTTCCCTAGCACCATTTAAAACCTTAAAATATAAAGACTTATTCATTTCTAGTGCTTCACTAATCATTAAAATAGGTTCTTCCTTAAGATAATAACTAAATAATAAAGGAACCATGCACCTACTAATTCTTCCTCCACCCTCACTAAATGGATGTACAGTAAGTATTCTAAAATGAGTTAAAGCAATATTTACTAAGTACTCATAAGGACTATTATTAATACTATCTACTATACTTATAATAGAAGACTTAATATAATTCTTCTTTATTGGTACAAAATCTATAGTCTTACCAACAAGTCCCATCTTCATAACATAACTTTGATTTCTCCTATATACTCCTATATCCTTCTTACTACTTCCTGTCTTACTAAGTAATATCTCATCCATCTTACTAAAAATATTAATATCTACTTTATTAATATTTTTAAGCTCCTTAAAAGTATTAATAAAACACTTCTTATTATTCTTTATTAAATTAACTATAGTACTCTCATTAGAGTACTTAATATAAAACATAAAGTTTTTCTTTACCCTATCTTCTTTTATATTAAGAGAATAAACACTTTCACTTAGTAACATAAGATCTATATAATAATTAAAACCATTCTTAAGAGTTAATAAAGAATGTTTAAACCCTCCATAAGTAATATACACATTTCTTATTAAAGATTTAATCTCATCATCTTCATCTATTTTAGTAAATAAACAAGAACATTTAGTAGTCTCCATACTTATCACCCACTAAATTATATCATAAATAAAACAAAAATACACATAATTTAATAAAATTATGTATAAATTATATAGAAGTTTATATATAAAAATAAATAGACATAATGTACTAACTTTGTTATAATATTAGATGAAAGGAAAAATATAATATGAAAAACAAAATAATGATAGTAAGACTTGCAATAACATTATTACTTACTTGTCTTATATATTACTTTACTTTACCCGTTATTAACTTATCAGATGGGAGGTTTTACAACTTCATAGTAATTATATTATTAATATTTATTATGACATCTGTAATAAATGTAGTAGACATTAAGAATTTGAAATTTACTACATTTAAAAAAACTAAAGGAACTTTAATTACTATTGTTTCCGTAGCTTTAGTTTTTGGATTAATATTTATAATTAACTTAGTTTACTCACCTTTATTTAATTCAAAAATGTACTATGAAAGAATAAAGATAACAAAAGATAAAACATTTACTGAAACTATTAAACCAGTAGACTTTAATGCAATACCATTATTAGATAAAGCTTCTAGTGAAAAACTAGGAGATAGAGTAATGGGTCAAATGCCAGAGTTAGTAAGTCAGTTTACAGTATCATCTTTATATACACAAATAAACTATAATAATGATATAGTAAGAGTAACTCCTCTAGAATATGCTGATATAATAAAATACTTTACTAATATGAAAGAGGGAGTAAAAGGTTATATTACAGTAAACTCAGTTACAGGAGAATCTAAACTTACTAAGTTAAAAACAGGAATGAAATATATGCCCTCAGCACTATTTTCTAAAGACTTAGCAAGACACCTAAGATTTAAATATCCTACTACTATATTTGACAGATACTCATTTGAAATAGATGAAAAAGGAAACCCATTTTGGATAGTTCCTACAATTAAATATAAGGGTGTAGGAGTTAAAAAAGAAATAAATGGAGTTATAACAGTAGACCCAGTAACAGGAAAAACTAAGAAATATGAAATAGGTAATGTACCATCATGGATAGACCATGTATATACAGCAGACCTTATACTAGAGCAAGTAGATGACTGGGGTAAATATGAAAATGGATATCTTAACTCAGTATTTGGACAAAAAGGAGTAGTAAGAGCAACTAAAGGTTATAACTATACTACTATAGGAGATGATGTATACTTATATACTGGTATAACATCAGCTACAAGTGATGAATCTAACCTAGGATTTATACTTACAAATATGAGAACAAAAGAAACAGCATTCTATAAAGTACCTGGAGCTGAAGAATACTCTGCTATGGCTAGTGCAGAAGGACAAGTGCAACAAATGAAATACTCATCTACCTTCCCACTACTAATAAACCTTAATAATAGACCTACTTACCTAGTAAGTCTTAAAGACAATGCAGGACTTGTTAAAATGTATGGATTTATAGATGTAGCAGACTATCAAAAAGTATCTGTAACAGATGCATCATTAGGTATAGAAAAAGCTGCTCAAAACTATATATCAAACGTAGAAGTTGAAAACAATGATTTAGATAAAACCATATCACTTACTATAAAAGAAATAACAAGTGCCCAACTTAGTAGTAATACAGTATACTATATACTAGATGAACTAAACAATAAATATAAAGTAAAAATAACTACAAATGAAAACTTGTTACCATTTCTAAAAGTAGGAAACAAAGTAAAAATAACTTACAAAGTAAAAAATGACATTAATGAAATTAATACAATAGAAAAAGAATAATTACTTATTCTTTTTTTTATACCTATTTAACATAATCTTCAGGATCTTTATATAAAGTAACTAAGTTCCTACCATGCAACTTACTTAAATATAAAGCCTTATCACTTCTTCTAACACTTAAAGATCTAAAATCATCAGCCTCATCCTTAATATACTCACTACCATTATTATGAACTATACCAAAACTAATACATATAGTTTCTTTACCCATACCACTAAAAGCTAAATCAAGATTCTCAATCCGTTTCCTAATATCATTAGTTCTCTTAAAAGAAGTATTCTTATCTATATTCTTAAGAAGAATAAGAAACTCTTCCCCACCTATTCTTCCTATTACATCAGGTTCTCTTCCTTCTTTACTTCTAATACTTTCTTTTAAACAAGAAGCTACCCTACTAAGTACTACATCACCACACTCATGCCCATATAAATCATTAATTCTCTTAAAGTAATCTATATCACCTATTATAATAGAGAACTCTTCCTTAGTACCAGATATCCTAGATAAATACTCATTAACAAGTTCAAAAGTAACTTTCTTATTAAATAAATTAGTAGTCTCATCAGTTTGTAGATCTTTCTCCCTTACTTTAAACTTAGTAATATCAAATAAAGTCTCAAGTACATACTTCTTACCATCTACTACAACTTCCTTCTTAACAATATCATACCATTTATCCGCTTCTTTATAATAATATTCACCCCCATAACAAACACTTGATGAAATTATTTTCTCATACATCTCTTTAAATCCATTAGTGCAGCTCACTACATTACCACTACTATTTTTTACTACATAATACAGATTGTCAATTGTTGCAAGTATTTTCTCTTCCATTTTATGTCTTCTCCTCTTATTCTACAACTCCTTAATACGTGCATTATAAGCTTCATTACAAGCATCTTCATAAGCAAGACTAACCTTCTTTACACCTAAAGACTTAATAATCTTCTTAGTAAATAAAGGATTACATAATAATATAGGACCAAGTACATAAGAGGATATAAAGTTTTTATAATGGAATCCTTCTTTTAAAGAATCCTTATTTATCCCAAATCCCTTAATAACATCAAATAAATAATTATTAGAGTTATCTCCATATACTTGAGTAAACTGACTTTTAAAACCTACTATTGTTACATTTTTCATTCTACCACAAAACTTAGTATTTTGTCTACTAAACATATCTCTTTTTACATAAAAATCAAATATACCAAGACACTCTATCACCTTCTCATTATCTATTATCTTAGAAGTAAATATGTCAAATGCATTATTCATAATTAAGAAAGTAACCCCCGAATCTATTAAGTCAATTAACTTCTTCTTATATGGTAATAATTTCTCTATTATAACTTCTTGATAAGCCTCTGTTGTAGGACCCATATATATCATATTAACTTTCTTACTAACAAATAAAGGAGTATCATTAATCTCAGTATATACAAACTTAGCATCTGGTAAGCACTTCTCAAGATACCTTACATTAGCACTATCTCCATATAAATTACATATATCATTATAAAGTACTTCAATTATCATATTCCACCTAATTTCCTTTTAATATCATCCATAAGTTTAAAAGCAGTCTTATTATTATAAGTATCATGAACTATATATATTTTATCAGCATTCATATAATCAATATAATTATAAGTATCACCTTCCTTAGGAGTAGTAAATATAATCTTATTACTAACTCCCGCTAAAAGTAATCTAAGCTTACTATCAAACCTCCTATTACCACCTATAATAATCTTACTTATATTCTTATTATTTAAATACTCAAAATCTGCTTCATATAACCAAGAAGAAGTCTCCCCCTCTTTAGCATCTCTTTCATCATCAGTTATTAAAATAATCTGCTTCTTACCCTTCTCTTTTCTAATCTGATCAAATACCCTAGATGCACTAACAGCATTTTGTCCTTTAGCAGCTATTTTAATAACCTCAGTATTTCCTACCTTATCTCTTTTTAACCTAATATCAGTTACTTTAATATTCTTAAAAGCATTACTGATAACTATATCATCATATCCAAGTTCCTTTAAAAGACTAACTATAGCCACTTCATTATAATAACATGTAGTCCCACTACCTATCATAGGATACTCTATATTATTAATAAAAATTAAATCCTTCCTTGTTTTATTTACTACGTAATCACTCTTACTATTAGTAAAACCACAAACATCACACCTTGCATGTCCAATATGATGATATTTAATATAATCATAAGTAAGCTTACTTAAACATACCGGGCAGTAAGTAGCATCATTAATTAAACTATTTGATTCACACTTATCTTCCTTAAACTCACTTACGCTAAAAAATATCTTCTTATTACTCTTACCAAGCTGAGAACTTATTAAATCATCACTATTAAGTATGAGCTTAAAATTCTTTTTAATACTAGAATCTAACCTACTAAAAATATACTGTACATGAGCATTCCTCTTAATACTATCCCTAAATAAATTAGTAACAATTAAATAATCAAAATCTAAATAAGGTAATATTTGATAAGAAGCAAGTTCATCAACCTCTAAAATAGCTACATCTGCCTTACCAAAAAAACCTATAAAAGCAGAAATAACGCCACTTCTTAAATTACTACCTATACTATTATTTACTACACTTAAACCCTGAGACTTAAAAAAATCAATTAATATATTACAAGTAGAAGTCTTACCATTAGTACCCGTTACACCAATTAGTACCTTAGGCTTCTTAACATAACTAAGAAACTTAGGGCATATTTTATAAGCAATAACACCAGGAAAATTAGTAGCACTCTTACCAAGTAACCTCATAAATAAATAAATACACCTGCAAGTAAATAGTGCTATATAATATCTAATTCTCATAAACTTACCTCCCCTCATCTAAATTTTTTTTAATTAATAAGCTAATTTCATCCCTTAACTTCTTATTAGCTTCTTCTAAAGTTAAATTATCTACTTTAAATGCATCACCAAACCTATATATTAAATCTTTATTCTTAATATTATAACTTCCAGTTACACACACAGGTACTATATAAGCACCAGTCTTCTTAGCCATAGAAACAGCCCCAAACTTAAATGGTAATAAAAGCTTATCAGTCTTATTCCTAGTACCCTCTGGAAAAAGTCCAACAGCATAACCACTTTCTAAAAGTTTATATGCTTCCTTCTTAGCCTTTTCATCCTTAATACCCCTGTTAACACTAATACAACCAGTATTCTTAAAAAACCAAGCAAACTTACCATCAAAATATTCCTTCTTAGCCATATAATGAATCATTCTCTTAGTACTTATAATAGGTCCACATTGATCTAATATATTAATATGATTACCACACACTATGAAAGCCCCCTCCATAGGAATAGCTTCCTTATTAATAATCTTAGGATGACATATTATTTTAAATACAGGCTTTAATAAAAACTTAAAAAATATATATGTCCCTTTCTTTTCCTTCAAATTAATCATCTCCCTCATTAATATTATCAAATAAATTCCATGGTCTTCTAGTAGGTAAATTCAACTTAAAACATACCTCTTCCTTAGTAATAGGATGCTTAAAAGAAACCTCACTAGCAAACAAAGCTATCTGTGTATGTAATAAAGCCTTACTATTATACTTCTGATCTCCAAATATAGGAAATCCCGCATTAGCAAGTTGAACCCTTATCTGATGACTTCTCCCTGTCTCTAAAGATACTCTTATTAAAGATAAATCTTTCTTATAACCTATCTTCTTATAACTTAAAGTAGCCTCTTTCCCCTTATCATTAACACTCACTGTATTATTATTACTATTCTTTAATAACTTATCTACAAGCCTTCCCTCATCATTAATATTACCCATAACAACAGCATAATAAATCTTATTAAACTCTCTATTTTTAATACTTTCTGATAATCTAGATGCTGCTTTACTCGTTCTAGCAAATACCATTATACCACTAACAGGCCTATCCAGTCTATGAACCATACCCAAATAAACATTCCCAGGTTTATTATACTTATCCTTAATATATTTCTTAAGCATAGAACAAAAATCCATATCCTTACTCTCATCTTCTTGTACTGGAATGTTTATAGGCTTCTGTACAACAAGTAAATGATTATCCTCATATACAACCTTAATCATTAGCTTCCCACCTACTAAATACTCCACAAGGTAAAAGTAATTTATCCCTCTTAATAGGTAGTACTAAATCTCCAGATTGAATACTACCCCCTACCTTGTTTAATTTACTTGTTTTAAGTATATTATCTAATACTATAGAAGAAAGCCCAGTGGTATATGAATTAACTAAGAAAAACAAAGGCTTATCACTAAGAATATTCATACACTCATCAATTAAAATATATAGATGATCCTCAGTTTTCCATACTTCCTTATTAGGACCTCTTCCATATGATGGAGGATCCATAATAATAACATCATACTTACTTCCTCTTCTAGCTTCCCTTTGTACAAACTTTAAGCAATCCTCACATATAAAACGAATCTTATTACTTTCAAGTCCACTTAATATAACATTCTCTTTAGCCCACGCTATCATACCACTAGAAGCATCAACGTGTACTACTTCACTAGCTCCACCTTTAGATGCTGCTAAAGTAGCTCCCCCAGTATATGCAAATAAATTAAGAACCCTAATACTTCTTTTCTCTTTACTAATCTTTTCCATAATATAATCCCAGTTAGAAGCTTGCTCTGGAAAAAGCCCAGTATGCTTAAAATTAGTTAACCCTATCTTAAAAGTTAAACCATGATAACTAACATTCCACGCATCAGGTACATTCTTCTTCTCCCAGTAACCCCCTCCTGTATCACTCCTGTGATATATAGCATTACTATTATTCCATAAATCATAATTCTTAACATTCCACATAGCCTCAGGATCAGGTCTTCTTAAAATAATATTATTCCATCTCTCAAGCTTCTCCCCATTACCAGCATCTATTACTTCATAATCCTTCCATTTATTACTTATTTGCATATAAAAACATCTCCTATAAAAGATTATAACATTTTATATTAGACTTTTAAATGTTATACCCCGAGTTTTATAGTTAATATAGTAAAAAAAGTTTATTTTCGTTGAAAACAATCTTATTTTTTTTATAAATATACACTACAATATTAATTTATTTAAGTATACACGATTATTAGAAGTAATTAGATATCTTAAAGTGTCATAAAAAATCTTATTTAAGAATAATTAAAAATTATATTATATCAGTTGGTACTAAATCTATTAAAACTATAAAAAAAATAATGATTTTGCAAATCATTACTTCCATTTTATTTATTTACAATTTTCTTATTCTGTTTTTCGAGTTCTTTTATACTCTTTTTCGGTGTTGGCAGTTGTTCAGGCATTATTCCACCAACGCGTTCAATTGTATCTCTAACTGCCTTCCCCACTTCAAAATGAACATCATTTGCTTTACTTTCACCTTTTATTTTTTCATTTACTAATTTTTGTTCAGTTAATGTTATTCTAAATTCATTATATGAAAGTTCATCGCTTCCCATATTATCTAAAATATCTTCCCTATATCTAAGACCTTTTCTTTTAAATATATCATCAGCTGTTTCACCATTATATAATCCTTTATAACCACAATTTGTAAATTTATCAAAATTTTTAACATCTGCATTCATCGCCGCTTGATATAATTTTAAATTTTTATTTTTTGTTTTTTTACGAATATATAATCTTCGCTCATTTTCGTTTAATTTACTATATTCTTCTTCAGTTAATTCTTGCTTTCTAGTTTGAATTGCAAAATAAGTTTGTCCAAGAGCAATAACTTCCTTATTTGGATCACCATTTTGAACAATTAAATAACATGCATATCTTGAAAGTTGATAATCAACAATAATTTTAGTTGCATTTTTAGGCATTTTTATCGTTTTATTGACTTCAATAAAATGATGATTTTTTTCATTATTACTCTTTTCACAAGAAGTCATAGCTCTTTTAATTACTTTATGAAAATTTTGCCATAAAGTATACCCTAACACTTCTTGTAATTCTCTTGCTTCCCAGTACTCATTTCCATATTCATTAATATGTTTAATATCCTCAAATATTTTATAGTATTTTTGTTTTAACTTATTTTTCAATTATTTCCCCTCCTATACTTTTAATTGTATTTATGTTTCCTATTTTATTGCAAATGAGTAACACATTACTCTATTGTCTAAACTATAACTATGCATCAAAGATTTACACATTTGGAATCCTTACTTAATACAACTATTATAACATAATACTTGCTCAATATAAATACTATTTCTACAATACTATTCTTTGACAGTTCTAAAGAGTTAAAAACTCCCCAAGCCTTTATTTATAGGCTATTAAAGAGTTTTTTAATTCTTTTAAAAATGCGTACTTTAAAGTTTATAAATTATCGTTTAAAATTTTTCTCATTTTTTATAACTTATTATTTCCTAATCAGTATTAAACCAGAATATATTCTTTAACTTTGTTTAAAGTATCTGTTTTACCTAATCTTTCCTCTATTTTATTAGTTTTAACAAGATGTAAATAATCTTAAAAATAATATATTAAATTTAGGTGATAACGCTTAGAAAATAAAAACACTTGTAATACCTTATAATTAAAGGACAAAACTGTGTTTTTTTACACTATCAACTACAAAACTCAGGATTATAACATTTTATATTAGACTATTAAATGTTATAATAATAAAAAGAAAGGCAAAGTGTATATGAAGACAAAAATAATTAAACTAAACCACCAAGGAAAAGGTATAACATATATAAATGACAAAATAACCTTTGTAACAAACGCTTTAAAAGACGAAGAAGTAAACATAGAAATAACCAAAGAAAACAAAAAGTATAACGAAGCTATAGTTACCTCATATATTACTTCTTCGCCCTCTAGAGTAACACCTGCTTGTCCTTACTATAATAAATGTGGCGGATGTAATCTAATGCACATGGACTATAAAAGTTCTCTAGTATTTAAAGAAACAAAACTAAAAGAAATACTGCATAACTTTGACTCACATATAAACAATATAGTACCTAGTCCTAAAATATTTCATTATAGAAATAAACTCATACTTCATAATAATTCACTTTATGAAACTAAAACAAACAATGAAATAGAAATAAAAACATGTCTCATAGCATCAGAAAATATAAATAATATGATAAAACCCTATAAAGGAGAAAAAACATATAAAGATTATGACTATAAAAACATGTTCTATTTAAATAACTACAAATTTATATCTACAAATGACTCTTTCTTTCAAATAAATAAAGAGCAAACAATTAATATGTACAATATAATAAATGAGTACATAATAAAACTAAACAAACCAAATGTAATAGATCTATACTGTGGAGTAGGCTCAATTGGTATTTATATAAGTAAAAACACTACAAAAGTATTAGGAATAGAAATAAACAAAAATTCATTTATATGTGCAAATAAAAACATACTACTAAATAATATTACTAATGTAGAAATTATTAATGCCTCATCAGATATTATTAATACTTTAGATATAAAAGAGTATACCACCCTAGTAGTAGACCCTCCTAGAAGTGGACTATCAAAAACTGTATTAAGTACCATAATAGCCCATAAATTTAATACAATTATATATGTATCATGTGATCCTATGACCCTATCAAGAGACCTGTTAATTCTAAATAAAATATATGATGTAATAGAAATAACACCATTAGATATGTTTCCTCAAACATATCATGTAGAATGTGTATCCTTACTAGTTCGTAAAACCTTTGAAAATAAGGACTTTTAAAAAATAAAAAATTAAAAAAATTTGATATTAAATAAAAAAAACATATCAAGTATATTGTTTGAAGAGAATATGTTTCCACATAACATATTAGTCGTAGTTGGAAACATATACTAACTAGATAAAAGAAAAAGTAACTATAAGAGATTGGAGATAATATAATGAATGAAACTAATATATTATTATATGAAACAGATGAAGGTAAAATAAATGTAGATGTCATTTTAAAAGATGAAACAATATGGTTAACTCAAAAAAGCATAGCAGAATTATTTGCTGTTAATGTTCCAGCAATAAATAAACATTTAAATAATATTTTTGAGGATAAAGAACTTGATAAAAATT
>JAVVTI010000028.1:0-11503 GCA_036653735.1 Bacilli bacterium
ACATTTATATAGACATTATATAAAAAGTTTAGTACAATATATATATGAAAAAAATATTAAAATTTCTAATATACTTAAATCTTTTATTATTCATCTTCTTTTTATTTTATACTAATAAAGAAGCTATACTTGAATTAATAGTACCTAAAAGAGAAATAGTAATAAAAGAAAGTAATAAATATAAAAGAACTTATGATTATACTACATTTAAAGTATCTAATGATTTTATACCTAATAATAAAGAAGAAATACTTAATATTATATATAATATTCTTAATAATGGTTATGATACATTTACTTTTTATTGTGATGATGAGTATAATGAATGCTTTGATGATGTAATTAAAATAAGTAATGATGATAGTCTTATTAGTAAGATAGTTAACTACGTAAGTCCTTTAAATAGTTATGAGAATTTTAATACTACTGTAGATAATCAGGGTAAAATAAAAATAAATGTAAATAGAACATATAATGAACAAGATATTAATTATATAGACTCAACTGTTGAAAGTATTATATCATCTCTTAATATAAATAGTAGTGATGGTGATCTCTCAGCACTAACTAAAGTACATAATTATATAATAGATAATGTTACTTATGATAAATCATTACAAAAGAATAAAGCAATTAATGCTCTTAGAGATAAAACTGCTACATGTAATGGATATGCTAATTTACTCTCTATCTTCCTAGATAAACTTAATATTCCTAATTTCAAAGTATCTAGTGATAATCATTTATGGAATGCAGTTTATATAGATGGAATATGGAAACATGTTGATTCAACTTGGAATGATACCAATGATAAAAATCATCATCTATTCTTTTTAATAGATACTACTAAGCTATTATCTCTTGATAAAGAAGAACATAACTTTGATATAGAATTTTATAAAGAACTTAAATAAATATCATTTATAACTTTATTTGTATCATTATAATCAAGTGTTATATATTTTATATTAGTAAATTGATGCTTAAAGAAAGTTTCTTGTCTCTTAGCATATTTTCTAGTATTTTGTTTTATTAATAATATAGCCTCTTGTAAAGAAATTTCATTTTTAAAATATTTATTTAATTCTTTATAACCAATAATAGTATCAAGAACCCTATAGTTTTTATTATATAAAAGAAATGCTTCATCTATAAGACCAGAGTTTATCATATTATCAACACGAGTATTTATTCTATTATAAAGAATACTTCTAGGTACATCTAAATAGTAAAAATCTGCCTCATATATAGGAGTACTATTATTTTCATTTATAATAGCTTTCCCAGTATTATGATAATTATTAAGAAATCTAACTAGTCTTTTTCTATTATTAACGTGTATTAAGTTATTACTATTAATTATATCTACTTTTCTTTTAAGTTCTTCATTACTTAAATCTTCATACATACATAATGTTTTATTATTAGCTATTAAATCATAGTTATATAGAAGTG
Source organism: Bacilli bacterium (assembly GCA_036653735.1). GTDB lineage: Bacteria > Bacillota_I > Bacilli_A > RF39 > UBA660 > CAVCAD01. The sequence continues at coordinate 1,456 of JAVVTI010000028.1, forward strand.
CTTTTATATATAAAGCACTACCCCCTGTTATAATAACATTTATATTATTCTTAATTAAAGTATTAAGTATTTTTCTTCCATCATTTTGATAATCATATATAGAATATTCTTGATCTAAATCTAGAAAGTCTATTAGATAATGCTTTATACCATCCATCTCTTTATATGTAGTTTTACTAACTCCTATAGATACATCTTTATACATTTGAACTTTATCAGAGTTTATTATTTGAGCATTAAGTTTCTTTGCTAGTTTAATAGATATTTCTGTTTTACCAGAGCCTGTTTGTCCTAATAATACTATTATTTTACTCATTGTGCCCTCTTAAATAATTTTTCTAATTCATATATAGGATATTTTATAATAGTTGGTCTTCCATGAGGACAAGTATATGGAAACTCACACTTAAATAAACGTTTTATAAGTATTTCTTCTTCATCAAGTGATAAAGTACTATTAGCTTTAATACTTGCTTTACATGCTAAAGAAGCTGCTACTTTATCATTAAAGGCTACTCTATCAAATGAAGAAGATAAAGAACATACTAAATCAATAATAGTTTTAATACTATCTTCTTCATAACCAGACTTAAGCCATAAAGGATGAGAAGTTATCCTATATGTATTTTTACCAAATGGATTTAATTCAAAACCTAAAGAAGTTAAAACACTTATATTTTCAGTTATAGTAATAAAATCACTAGTAGAAAGCTCTATTATATATGGAATAAGAATACTTATACTACTTGTTTTATCTTTTTTAAGCTCATTTAAGTATATCTCATAGTTTATTCTTTCATTAGCAGCATGAATATCTATTATATACATTATATCCTTACTATGAGCTATTAAGTATGTACCAAGAGCTAAACCTACAGGTTCTATTAAAGATGGTTCATTATTATATGAACACTCTTCCTCATTACATGAAAAATCAAGCTCCATATTATCATATACTTTACTTTCATTACTTATATTATAAGTATTACTATTTTCTTGTTTATCATAAATAACATCCTCATACGCCTTAAAAGTATTATTAATACTAAGAAGCTTATTCCTAATCTCATCAAATACTAAATCATTAAGACTACTCATCTTACTAAACTTAATATCCTGCTTAGTAGGATGTATATTAACATCTATTAGTGTTGGATCAGTTTCTATATATAATACTACTATAGGAAACTTATTATCAAACATATAAGTATGATAAGCATTTTTAATAGTCTTATTTAATATATTATTATTTACTACTCTATTATTTACTATAGTTACTATCCCACTTTTATTACTTTTTTGTATATTTATATTAGTTATATAACCCTTTATACTATAATCATCATTAAAAGCCTCTATATAATGAATATTCTTAGATACATTGTATCCAAAAACCTCAAATATAGTTTTAGCTATATTATTAGAGCCCGTTGTAGAAAATACACAGTTAGAATCATTAGTAAGTATAAATGAAATCTCTTGATGAGAAAGTGCTAACTTCTCAAGAAATAATACTATATTAGCTAACTCTGAACTTAAACTACGAAGAAATTTAAGTCTAACTGGAGTATTATAGAATATATTTATTACTTCTATAATAGTTCCTTTATTACAACTTCCCTTCTCACTTTTAACTATTTTACCTGCTTTTAATAATACATGAGTACTTTCTATACCATTAGATGTTTGCATATCTATATCACTTACACTAGCTATAGAAGGTAATGCTTCCCCTCTAAAACCCAGCGTATTTATGAAATATAAATCATTTTCATTCCTTATCTTACTTGTAGCATGAGCACTAAATGATAATAAAGAATCTTCTTTACTCATACCTACACCATCATCTATTACTTTAATACTTTTAGTACCAGAAGATAAAAGCTTAATCTCAATCTTCTTACTTTTAGCATCTATACTATTTTCAACAAGTTCTTTTACTACATTTGCTATTTTTTCTACTACTTCACCTGCAGCTATTTTATTACAAAGATTTTCATCCATTATTTTAATATTATTCATTTATATCAAATTCTTTCTTTTTGAAATTAAACTTTCATCTAAAGTATATACTACTACTTGTGCTTCCTTAGTTATTTTAATAAACCCTAAACCATTTATAACTATATCTTCATTTCCATTTACACATAAATGTTTCTTAGGAAGTACTATTAATTTATCACTAGTAACTATTTTCATCTTACTATATAATAAGTGATTATTCATATAAAAGCTAAAACTATTAGTACTTCCCTTTACAAAGTCAATTCTAAGTATATCAGATACTATAACAGTAAATCCCTCTTTAATCTGAATAGTTTTAACTTTTATTTCCTTCTTAGGTGTAATCCTCTTAATCTCACTAGGCTTTAAAAAGTTATATATACTTGTTTCTGTTATAAAACCTGGAGTATCAATAAAAGTATAATCACCTATTTTAATTTTAATAAAATCTATTGTAGTATTAGGTATTTCACTAGTAACTATATTAGTAATATGTCCTAAAGAATTAGATAAAGAATTTATTAAAGTACTTTTACCAGCATTTGTCTTACCCACTAAGTAAATATTCTTAATATTCTTCCTATTAAGTAACCTAATAAGACTATCTATATTAGTCTTCTTAGTACTACTAATACATACTATATCATCATATATTAAGTATTCTTCATTTAAGTATGTAATAAGCTTCTTATCTTTAATACTCTTAGGTAGTAAATCTTTCTTAGTTAAAAGAAGTATCTTAGGAGTAGTTATTGATTTATAATACTCTATTGATTCTGGTGTAATATTAAGTATATCAACTAAAAACAATATCAAAGTATTTTCTTTAGATATAGTTTTAATAAGCTTATTAAATTCAACCTTCTTAGTAATACATTGAGTTTGTCCATAATTTTTAATCTTAAAACATCTAGTACATACACTACACTCATCACTTACTTTAGGATTAATATATCCTATCTTACTTTTATCTTCTGTTTGTAATTTAACACCACACCCTGTGCATCTCTTAATCATAATATACTCCTTTAGTAAATAAATCTTTCTTACGTAACTTATTTAATACTATCTTCTCAAGTTTCCTATTAATAGTAGTTGCAAATAAATCCTTAGTACTAATAGGATTAACTAATATACTAAGAACCTGTGCTTTATTAGCACCATATATATCAGTTGTTAGCCTATCTCCCACTGATGCAACTTCACTAGGCTTAAAATTATATTTATTCATTATCTTTATATAACTATTAATTTTAGGTTTCATAGCAAAAGCACATGCATCAATACATAATTCATTCATAAAAGAACTAATTCTTTGCTTAGGACTATTAGAGTTTATAATAACTTTAAATCCCATATTCTTAATATTATAAATAAGCTCTTTTAGTTCTTTAGAAGTACTATTAACAGATGCACTTACTAAGGTATTATCAAGATCAAATAATATACACTTAATATTTCTATTAAGTAATTTTTCATAATTTATTGTATATATACTTTTATAGTACATATCAGGTACATATTTTGTAAGCATAATATTTTTCCTCGCTTAACTTATATTATAAACGTGAGAAGCTCTTTTGTAAAGTAAAGTGTTATAAGAGATGCAATTAATATAAAAGGACCAAAGGGAATTATATTTTCTTTCTTATCCCTACAAAATAAACTATATATTAAACCAAGAAATGATGAGACAAATAATGTTATAAGACTTATATATAAATTATGTGGTAAAGATGCCATAAAGATTAATTTAATATCCCCAGTACCTAAGCTTTCTTTCTTAAATAAATAATTACCAAGTAATTTAAGAAGTATCATAATAATTAGCATAATTAAAGCATATAAAATATTATATATAGATAGTTTAATACCATTAAATATTATATTACAAATAATAAGTAATACTGATGATATAACAAGTACTCTATCAGATATATAATAATAATAAAAATCACTTACTAAAGTTATAGATAATGCACTACAAAGTATAATAGAAATAAAGAAATTATAAGAGCATCCATATAACAAATAAAATAGTAAAAATGAACTTGCAGTAAAAAGCTCTATTATAGGATACACCTTACTTATTTTATTATTACAGTAAGCACATTTTCCTTTTAAAAATATATAAGAAAACAAAGGAATATTCATATACCAAGCTAATTCATGATTACACTTAGGACAATAACTATTAGGTTTAATTAATGATATCTTTTTAGGTATTCTTAGTCCAGCACAAGCAAAAAAACTACCAAAGATTAAACCCATTATAAAGATAATAATAGATATAAATATATTCATAAGTATTATAATACCCCTTCCCATAGTCCTATCATTGGTACTATTACTGCTATTATAATACCTCCTACTATAATAGCTAAGAATGCTATCATAACAGGCTCTATAAATGCTTTAACTGTACCTACTAAACTTCTTTGTTCTTTTTGATAATACTCACTAACCTTCTCAAGCATAACAGCCGCCTGGGATGTACTTTCTCCTGTAACCATCATATGATAAGCAAGTTCAGGCACAGCCCAGTGTCCTTTAAAAGCAGTACTCATCTTATCCCCTCTTAATAAGTTAGAAATAGTATCAAACATAATCATCTTATATATTTCATTTGATGTAATCTTACCTAGTATATCCATACTATCAGTAAGTAAAATACTATTTTTCTCTAAAGATGAGAACGTCTTACTAAATAATGTTATCTCTTTATATATAAGTATTTTTCCTATTATAGGTAAATGCATTAATATAAACTGCACAAAAGTTCTAAACGCTTTAATATTCTTATAAAGAACAATAAATATACAAACTATACCTACAGTTGCTAAAATAATTATATAATATTTAGTTTTAATAAACGTAGATAAATTAATAATAAATATAGTAAGAGGATTAAGCTTTATATTAGATTGGTTATATACACTAACAAACTGAGGTATTATATATACAAGTATAAATGTAACAACTCCTATAGCAAATATTAATATAATACTCGGATAAGTAAGAGCACTCTTAACAGTTTTCTTAGTATCTTCTATATCAGTATAATACTGAGACATCTCATCTAAAGTTCCCTCAAGATCTCCTATTAATTCAGATGCTTTTAACATATTTATAAGTAGAGATGGAAACATATTCTTTTGCTTTTCAAGAGCAGAAGAAAAACTCTCTCCCATAGTAAGTTCATATATTATAGAGTCATATACATGTTTATATGCTTTTTTCTTATTTTGTGCTGCTAATATCTTAACACTATCTGTAAGAGGAACTCCAGCTTTAACATATGTAGATAATTGTGTTAACCAAAATATAAGATCTTTCATCTTCATTTTACTTGTAAATAATTGACTATCTCCATGTAAAAAGTCTATCCATTTATTTGTCTTAATATTATAAACTTCATACCCTTCATCTAATAAGTATGAATGAGTATCTAATTTAGATAAAGCACTAAAATAACCTTTTATATATTTACCATCTTTATTCTTAGCTAAATATTTATATACATGTTTCTCTTCTGTTCTCTCAGCATCTTTACTAGTTTTATCTATATATAGAACTTCTAATTCTCTTTCTTTCTTATTCCTATAATGTTTAACTATATTTAAATTATTAAACTTATAAACAAAATATGACTTTATTCTATTAGGTAATTCCTTAAAAAATATACCAATTTTTTCTATATATTTTTTAATCTTTTTATATACAAAATTAATACAAGACCCTACCATATTAAATATGAATAATGGAATAGAATAGAAAATAAACTTAGTAAATATAAATAAACCACTAATAAAAGCCTTCATTATATTAAATACTTCTAAAAATATAGGATATAATATCTTTATAAATATAGTTTTAAATATTTTATAAATAAATTTAAAAGCATTACTACCACCTATAAATATATACATAAAAGCAGTAAAAACAACGGTAAAAAAGAAATCTAATACCTTAAATAGCCCATAAAAAATAGACTTTAAAAGCTTATATATTTCTATAGAAAGACACTTTATACCAGTAAATAAATATTTGAACATTCTTTTAAGTGTACCCATAAGTAGACTCCCTTTTATTCTTATCTAAATAAATTATATCATAATATGTAAATAAATCATATGTTTTTATATAATTTTTATATTTCTTTAACATATTAAAATTAATTTAATATAATAGTATAGGTGAAATAATGATGAATTATGATTTTAGTTCTATAACATCAATTATAAAGGCTGCTAATTTTAATAAGATACTATCAGGTACTGGTAAAACTATTAACATAGTTAAACAAGCTATACCTATATATAAAGAAATAAAACCAATGATAACAAAAAAGAAAAATGGTTTAATAAATAATAATAATATAATAGATATTAAAACTATAAATGAAAAAAAAGCATCTATTAATACTAGAAGTATTAATGATACTTTAACTTTCTTTAATTAATTTAATCTACCATAAAGTCTTTCAATTTCTTAGCTCTAGATGGATGTCTTAGTTTTCTAAGAGCTTTTGCTTCTATTTGTCTTATTCTTTCTCTTGTTACACCAAATGTCTTACCAACTTCTTCTAAAGTATGACATTGACCATCAAATAGTCCAAATCTAAGTTCTAATACTTCTTCTTCTCTCTTAGTAAGAGTCATTAATACATCTTTTAACTCTTCCTTAAGTATTTCATATGTAGTAAACTCTTCAGGAGACATAGTTCTTTCATCTGCTAAAAAATCACCTAAATGAGAATCATCTTCTTCTCCTATAGGAGTTTCCAATGAAACAGGTTCTTGAGCAAATTTTCTTATATCTGCAATTTTACCTATTTTAACATTCATTTTTTTAGCAAGTTCTGCATCAGTAGGTTCTCTATTTAGTTCTAGTGTCATTTGACGCTCTATTCTACTCATTTTATTAATAGTTTCAACCATATGTACTGGAACTCTAATTGTTCTAGCTTGATCAGCTAAACTTCTAGTTATAGCTTGTCTTATCCACCATGTTGCATATGTAGAAAACTTATATCCTTTATTATTATCAAACTTATCTACAGCTTTCATAAGCCCAATATTACCTTCTTGTATAAGATCTAAAAATAATAAACCTCTACCTACATAACGTTTAGCAATACTTACAACTAAACGCAAATTACTCTCAGCAAGTTTTCTTTTAGCATCTTCATCACCATCTGCTATTTTTTGACTAAGTATCTGTTCTTCTTGTAAAGTAAGTAAACTCACCTTACCTATTTCTTTTAAGTACATTCTAACATTATCATTAACACTTAAATCTTTTGATTCATTAGATACTGTATCTGATATAATATCTTCTTCTTTAACAAGAACTTCAGTAGCTCCATCTTCACCCTCAGCTACTACTTCAATATGATTCTCTGTTAACATATTATAAAGCTCATCTAAGCTATTACTATCTATTTCTAAATCTATAAACTTCTTAGCTATTTGTTCATATGTTACAAACCCATCTGTCTTTCCTTTTAATACTAATTCTTCTGCTCTTTCTTCAAATGATTTAATTACCATTTTAACACATCCTTCTTTAAATTTTCTATTCTTTCTAATAATTTTAATTGTTCATTAATATCAAGTGATGACTTAATCTTTTCATTTAGTTTCTTAATTTGATTATCAACTAAATGCTTTTTAATAGTATCTATATAATCATATAGTTCTTTTTCTGTATATTCATATGTTTCACTTAATGCATTAATATCATCAAAAACATTCTTTAGCTTCTCATTAGGTATTATATAAGTAATAAAGTCAGATAAAATAAATCCCTTATTTCTATTTTTAAAACTTACTATCTCACAAGCAAACTTATTTCTATCCTCATTTATAAGATACCCTAATTTATTTTCAAATATTCTTACTGCATCTTCATTCATAAGCATAAAGTTAAGTATCTTTAACTCACTTATATCATATTTATCATAAGACTTCTTCTTCTTTACTACTTCTTCTTTTATTATTATCTTTTCTTTTCTTTTAATCTTAGTATAAAGAGCTTGCTCACTTATATTATAAGTTCTAGAAATATCTTTTATTTTAAGTTCCTGAAGTATAGGATCATTTAATTTATCAATTTCATTTATAAGTATATTAATATAAGAAGTAACTTCATTATCATTTTTTAAATTATATTTATTCTTTAAATTATTAAATTTAAAGTCTATGAAATCTACTTTATTATTAAATGCTTTATCAAACACTTCTTTTCCAAACTTAAATATAAGTTCATCTGTATCCTTAGAATCATTAAATACTATTACCTTAGGATTAATATTCTCTTTAAGTAGCATATTACCTAGTACCATTGTAGCCTCTATTCCAGCATTATCTTGATCTAGATTAAGTATTACTTCAACATTTAAACTTCTTATTGCATTTAACTGTTCTAAAGTACAGCTTGTCCCCATTAGTGCTATACTATTTTTATAACCAGATAAACTAAGTCTTATAACATCCATAAAGCCTTCACATATTATAATACATTTTTCTTTTCTAGCAAAAGCTTTTGCTTTATAATAATTATATAGTATATTACCTTTTCTAAATATCTCTGTTTCCCCAGTATTAATATATTTACTAGAAGATTCAGTATTATATACTCTACCACTAAAACCTACTATATTTCCTTCATTATCGTGTAAAGGAAACATTATTCTATTAGTAAATGTATCATAGTACTGATCATTATTCTTTTTAAGTAAATCTAATTTATATAAAGAATATTCATCATACTTATTAAGTGCTTTAAGTAGTATATTATTAATAGAAAGTCCTATATCAAAATCCTTAATAGCATTATCATCTATACCTCTATTTTTAAGATAATCTTTAGCACTACTTCCTGCGTTAGATTCTAAGTTATTTTTATAAATAGATGCTACAGTATCATATATATCATAATAAGTTCTAAAACTAGTATTCTCTTGTTTTTTATTATATGAATAATCAATACCACTTTTTTTAGCTAAGATACTTAATGCTTCATTAAAACCTACATTTTCAAAATTCATAACGAATGTAATAACATTACCAGCATTACCACATGAGAAACATTTATATACTTGCCTCTCAGGACTCACTGATAAACTAGGACCATGGTCATTATGAAATGGACAAACTCCAAAATAGTTTTTTCCTTTTTTAGTTAAAGAGATATACTCACTTACTACATCCACTATGTCACTTGAAGACTTTATTAAATTAATTTTCTCTTCATCAATAAAAGACATATGTAATACACCTCCACTTTATATATATGACATAAAAGGACAAAACGCTTTTATTTTAAGGTTTTCCCTTAAGTTTTGTCCTTAATTTTATAAATTAATCTATATTTACACTCCAATATTAAGAATTAATAAGCTTTTTAATTTCATCAAGAAACAATGGTACTAAAGAATTTATTAAGGACTGATCACTTACTTCTACTAATTCATCTTTTTCTTGAAAACAAATCATAATATTTTTATTATCTTTAATATCTACTAAGTAATAATACATTTCATTATTATATTTAGTTTTACTACATATTACATATTCATTATTATCACTAAGCGTTAATGTATCTTGTATATCAGCATCCATAAATATTTATTTCCTCTCAAGCTTTAATGAATGCTCTTCTGTATTAGTTATATTATCATTTAATGAAATAACTCTTTCTTCTAATGCTTTAACTTTCTTTTCACTAGTTCTTAATGAACCTACTGCATAACCACTAATCATACTATAACTAATAATACTTATTAGTCTCATGATTTCTGCCTCACTGCTTAAACTAGTAGGTGCTAGAAAAGTACACCCAGCTGAAACTAATAGACCTAATCCTGCACAAATACTTTCAAAAATAATACGTTTTTTTTCACCATTAATTTCTTCACTATACTTCTTGATTAATAAAACATTATAATTTTCAGTCTTGTCATTCTCCATATTTATTTCCCTTTCATATGTGCTTGATTATACCATAATTATATATAAAAGTAAAGGAAATCATTGTTTTA
>JAVVTI010000029.1:0-11241 GCA_036653735.1 Bacilli bacterium
TGTTTAAATATTATTTTAATAAACAGAAATTTTTTTATACTGAATTTTTGATGTGTAAATAAGTATTTTGATATTTATTAAAATGTTAATAACTTTGGAGTTATTAACATTTGTTTTTTATAACTATTTTTCTTATGTATATTAATATAATTAAAAATTATTCTATCTAGATAATTTACTATCACCGTTATTATAATCTAATATAATCCCTTGTTGGACATTATAAACATATACATTAAAGCTTATACCTTTTCCATTATCCTCAACAGAGTATCCCTCCATCTGGACTCCGCTTGCCAGCAAATTATTATTCTTAAATAGTGGTGTCACTCTATATAATACGTGATTATTAGTTTCTTCAATATATTTTGCCACCATGTTTTCATATTCCCGCATCACAATAGAATTCATATTCTTAGTACAGGTTATAAGGTTTTTTTCATTAGCTTTTTCACCCGTTAATTGAAAAGCAATTAAATGACATCTATTATACAGATATTTTCCTGGCACAATATCATATTTAATAGAATGCCATCCGCTAGGTTTTATCTTTCCAATAGGGCCTCTTTCTTCTGTAGGCATTAATTTATTATCTATATTAGCATAAGCAACACCACATCTTTTAAGATTATCTAGATCGCTATATTTTTCGAAAGATATAGTAGTCATATCACTTTCTAAAAAGTTTGGCTTATCATCATTGATATAAACCTTTGAATGTCCTGAATATTCTGGTAAAGTTTCTAGAGTATAAATTTCAGATTTTGTTTGATTTTCAGGGTTATAATTAATATACGTTATATAAATAAAAACTGTTGTTAATAGAATAATAAATGCAATTAATGTAGTAATTTTAAATATTTTATTTTTTTTCATCTTATACCTCTATACTAATATTTGTTTCTAATCTATCTAGATAATTAAGTATATTATTACTTGTATTATCTATATAAACATCTAGGTAATTTACTTTGGGATCTTTTAAATAATTTTTAAATCTAAATAAATTTAAAGTAATTTTTGTATTTTTGTTACCCAGTATAATCTTAAGGTATTATTATGAAAAAATCAATGTATTTCATAGTATTGTTTTATTTTTAAGAATATAAATAAGAGTTTTATATATTAGGGTAAAATAAAGCATCAATTATTAGTAATTGACGCTATTATGATTCTAAATAATTAGTAATATATAATTGATGTTTTTATTATTAAATAGATACCATTTCCATTCTTAATTTGTCTGCTATTGTTACTAAGTATTCTGAGTTAGTAGGCTTTGCTTTATCAATATCTAAGCTATGACCAAATATTTTAACCATTAATTCCCATTGTCCTCTAGTTGTACTTACTTCTATTGCATGTCTTATAGATCTTTCTACTCTAGATGGAGAAGTATCAAATTTTTTGGCAATTATAGGATAAAGTTCTTTAGTTATTCCACCTAGTAATTCTGGTCTTTTATAAATTTGTAATACACCTTCTTTTATATATTGAAATCCTTTTATATGTGATGGTACGCCTAAATCATGTAGTAAGTTAGATAGATATTTTTCTATATTATTTGAATGAAAGTCTATTATTACTTTGCTTTTATCTATAGATGAAACTAACTCGATTATTCTCTTTTCTAACTCATAGAGATCAAAAGGTTTTAATAAATAATATTTTACTCCGTATTCACTTACTTTTCTTATTGATTCATCTGCATAGTTTGCTGTTAATACTATAACATTCTTTACTATTTTTTTGGTTTTCATAATTTCTAATACTTCATATCCATCTTTTTTGGGCATTACTAGGTCTAGTAATATTAGATCTATTTCTGAAGAATGGTTTTCTAATATGTCTATTGCCTCTTTTCCATTATACGCGACGTATTTTATTTCAATATTTTTGCTGGTTCTAAAATACTCCTTGTATAGTTCTATTGAATTTAAACCATCTTCTGCTACCAATACTCTTGTTTTCATTTGTCCTTTTTTCCTTTCTTATTTTTATATATCAATTATAAAACTAAAAAAGAATATAATGAGGTTTATGTCTGTAAGTACCTTATTTTTGTCTGTAATGGTATTTTATGTTATTTTAGATTTTTTAATATATTGAATTTTACACCTGATAAGTATTCAAGGGAAGCTCCTCCTCCAGTTGAATAGTATGCTGTGTCTAATGTCATTTTTTTAATTATACTAACTGTGTCTCCTCCACATACAAGAGTTTTTATTTCTTTTTTGTTTAGACAATCACATATGGTTTCTGTGGAGGCTCTGTATTCTTTTTTTTCAGCATAACCTAATGGACCATTCCATACTACATATGATGTTTTGATGTTTCTTATAAATAATTTTGTACTTAGAGGTCCTATATCATAGAAAACGTCTTTGTTTTGTATGTCTTGTAGTGCTACAGTTTTATTTTTTGTAATAAAGTCTACTGGTAATACTATTTTGTTTGGATATTTTTTTAGTAATTTAAGTGCTAAAGGTACTTTATCTTCTTCTACATACGCAGCTCCTACGTTGTATCCTTTTGCTTTTAAGAAAGTGAAGCAGATTAATCCTCCGATTAATACTTTGGAAGATTTTGGTAGTAGGTTTTCTATTAAAGGAAGTTTTGTGCTTACTTTAGCGCCTCCTAGAATAATAGTTTTTTCTTTTATTTTTGAGATACTTTTTAGTTCTTCTAGTTCTTTTTTAACAAGAAAACCCATGTATGAAGGTAATATCTTTGTTATTCCATATGTAGATGCATGGTTTCTATGTATTGAAGCGAATGCATCAAATACGAATACATCAGCTAGTCTTGCCCAGTATGAAGATAAGGAAGCACTACATAGGCTTTCTCTATTATTATGGATATCTTCATAGCGAGTATTTTCTATTAGGAGTATTTCTCCTTTATTTAAGGATGATGCTTTTTTTGTTAGTTCGTTACCTGTTGTTTCATATGAAAAGTATACTTTGTCAAATATTGTTTTTAGTATTAGGTATACTGGGTATAAAGATGTTTCTTTTTTATCTTTTTCTTTTGTTATTTTTCCCATATGGGATAATATTATAATTGAGTTTTCATTGTTTAAGAGTTCTGTTATAGTAGGAATAGATTCAGTTATTCTTGTTTTATCTTGCACCTTATTATTTTTCATGGGTACATTGTAGTCTACTCTTAACAGTACTTTTTTATTTTTTATTGTACTTAGTTTCATAGTTCTATCCATTTTTTCATGCATCTTAACATTTGTGCTGTGTAACCAAGTTCATTATCATACCAAGTTATTATATTTAGTAAATTTTTGTCTATTACATTTGTAGATAATCCATCTATAGTGGATGCACATACTGTACCTACTATATCGCTACTTACTATTGGATCAGCAGTGTATTTAAGTGATTGGTTTTGATTTTTTATAAATAAGTTGTTTATTTCTTCTTTCGTTGTGTTTTCTTTTATTAAGAGTGTTAGGTTTATAAGTGAGCCATCTGATACAGGTACTCTGTATGATATTCCACCTATTAGGTTTTCTAAGGATGGTATTATTTTATTTATTTGTGTCGCTGCTCCTGTTGTAGTTGGGATTATGTTTACGCCAGATGCTCTTCCTCTTCTTGATGTAATTCCTTTTTTATGGATTACATCAAGTGTTACTTGATCGTTTGTACAAGCATGTACTGTGGATGCAAATCCTTTTTCTATATGAAAATTTTTATTTATTATATCTAATACAGGTGCTAGAGCATTTGTCGTACATGATGCACATGATATTATATTATCGTCTTTAGTGAGTATTTCATCATTAACTGAGTATACAATTGTTTTTATGTTGTCTTTAGAAGGAGCACTTATTATTACTTTAGACGCTCCCGCTTTAATATGTTTAGTTGCTCCTTCTAAGTTTGTAAATACTCCTGAGCATTCTAGAACTACATCTATCTTAAGTTCTTTCCAAGGTAAAAGTTCTGGATTTGTTTCATTTATAGTTTTTATTACTTGTCCATCAATTATTATAGCTCCTTTGTTTGATGATACATTTTTTCTTACTGTTTTAAATACGCTATCATATTTAAAAAGGTATGCTAAAGAATCAGAATCTGCTAAGTCATTTATTGCAATTACTTGTGCTTCCTTATCATTTAGTAGTAGTCTTAGGGCACATCTGCCTATTCTACCGAATCCATTTATTGCTACTCTTATCATTTTATTTCCTCCTATTTAAAATAACTTGTTCCTACAAATTCTTTTAGTAAACTAGTATCAGGTATAAATGTTTCTGGTACTGGTAAAAAGAGTTTTAGGAAGTTTAATAATCTTTTGGCTGTTTCATAGTTAATATTATCTTCTTCTATAGAACTCAGAAGTGGTTGGGCATATGTTTTTAGTACTCCTAGTTCATAAATAATAGCTGTATTATATATTATATCTGCATCTTCTTGGTATGGAAATACATATTTGTTTTCACCTTCTCTTACTTTTGGCCACTGAGTAAGGGTTTGGTCTGCTGAGTATCCTCTATGTGAGTTATCTCTTACTAAGCGTCTTATTAGTCTTATATCAACTGATGATATATGATTATGTTTATCTATTGCTAGAGGGGTAAAGGGGCTTGCGTATATTTTATATTTTTTATTTCTTGGTATACTCTTAGTTAGTTCTTCATTCATTGTATGGAGTCCCTCTATTATAATTAGATCTCTTTCTTTTAGATTAACTGGTTTATTTTTGTATTCTTTTTCTCCTGTTAGGAAGTTATATGTTGGTATTGTTACTTCTTTATTATTTAGTAGAGCTTTTAGGTGTTTATTAAATAGTTTTAGGTCTATTGAATCTATAGCTTCATAATTACGTTTTCCATCTTCATCTATTTTAGTTTCATCTCTATTTAAGAAGTAATCGTCTGTTGAGATAATAAAAGGGTTAAGTCCTTTTGCTTTTAAATATAGGGCTAGTTTTTTACTAGTAGTTGTCTTTCCTGATGAAGAAGGACCTCCTATTAGAACTAGTTTTATATTACTTTTTATTTTGTATATATTAGATGCTATTATACTTAGTTTATCATTATGTAGTATTTCATTTATTTTTATAAATTCATTTATTTTACTATGGAGTATTATGTTATTTAAGTCTGATATGTATTGTACACCTAGAGATGCTATTGTTTTGTTATATTCTTTATATACACCTAATGAAAGTATTTTTGGTGTATATTTTGGTATTATATTAGTTTGGTTGTATGGAAACTGTAAAACTATTTCTTTGTTTCCTACTAGTTCTAGATCAAAGTATTTAATTATTCCTGTAGAAGTGGGCATAGGTCCATAGAAGTAGTTATATGAGTTGTTTAGTTCGTATATAGTAACTGTATCAGTTTGTTGTTGTTTATAAAGAGTTGCTTTTTCTATATCTTTATTTTCTATAAAGTACTTTATTACACTTTTTCTATTAGCACTTGTTTTTATTATAGGATAATTTTCTTTAATAATACGTTTCATTTCTTCTTTTATCTTAAATAATGTCTTGGTACTAAGAGATTTATTAGTATTTATTTGTGTGTATAGTCCTTTATCTATAGAATGGAGTAGTCTTACAGATGTATTTAGTGTGTTTTTTATAGCTTCTATGTATATAAATTTAAGAGCTCTTTTATACATTTCTAATCCATTTGGAGAGTAGTATGGGAAGAATTCTATAGCAGAGTTTTCTCTTACGGGAAAACTTAGTTCACATATTTCATTATTTATAAGTGCTCCTATAGGATTTGTTTTATCATTAGTAATTTTAATAATGTTAAGTAGCGTAGTATTTTTATTTACTACTATTTTATTATTATTTAGTGTTATTGTTATTTTTTCCATTATTCTTTTTATCCTTTAATACAATTTTATCATTAATTCATACATTTGTGAATAATTATTTGTTATTTTATTATTATATATGTAGAGGTGATTTGAAATGCATTATGTTCCGACTGTTATTGAGAAGGAAAATAATAGGGAAAGAGTATATGATTTATACTCTAGGCTTCTTGTTAGTAGAATTATATTTATAGATGATGAGATTAACACTAGTAGTGCTAATTTGATTATTGGACAATTATTATATTTAGATAGTGTGAGTAATGAGGATATTTCTTTATATATTAATTCTCCTGGTGGTAGTGTTAATGCGGGAATGGCTATTTATGATACTATGAATTTTATTAAGAGTGATGTTTCTACTATAGGGCTTGGAATGTGTGCTTCTATGGGGGCTTTTTTATTATCTAGTGGTACTAAGGGTAAGAGATATGCTCTTATGAATACTGATATTATGATACATCAGCCTATTGGAGGAGCTGAGGGTCAGGCTACTGAGATAGAAATAGCTGCTAATCATATTATTAAAACTAAAGAAAAGCTTAATAGAATTCTTTCTATTAATACTGGAAAAAGTATAAATAAAATTAAGAAAGATGTTGAAAGAGATTATTATTTAAATACTAGTGAAGCTCTTGAGTATGGTTTAATAGATAAGATTATTTAAGTTTAGAGGCTATCTCTTTTATTTTTCTAAATCTATGATTTATACCACTTTTTGAGATTTTTTTACCAGTTTCAGTGGAGATTATATCAGAAAGTTCTTGCATTGAACTTTCTGTATATTTTTCTTTGTATTTTATTACTTCAAGTAATTTAGGGTCTAGAAGTTCTAGTCCTATATTCTTTTTTATAGTTTCTATATTTTTTAGTTGTTCATTTGATGAGTATATTGTTTTTTCTGTATTGGCTTGTTCACAGTTGTTTAAACGATTTGTCATGTTTTTATGGTCTCTATATATTCTTATATCTTCATAGTAAAATAATGCATTATATGCATTTAATAGTTTTATAAAGTCACTTATTTTTTCTGCTTCTTTTATGTATACCATATATGTTTTATCTCTTTTTATTACTTTACTTTTATATAGAAGACTATTTAGAAGTTCATTTACTTTATATGCTGTTTTTTTATTTTCTATTAAAAACTCTGCGTGGTATCTTGATGTTTTAGGATCGTTTATACTACCACATATTAAGAAGACGCCTCTTAGGTAGGCTTTCTTTAGTTCATAGTCTTCTAGTATATAGTTTTGTGGTATATAAATTCTTTTACCATCCTTTTTAAGAGAGAGGTCGCTCAGTATTTCTTCTGTATGCTGGTTTATAGTTATTTCAAGAATAGAGGTATTTTTAAAGTTATTTATTTTTATTTTGTTTATTTCTGGTTTTATATAGTAAAGTGATTTAATATCTTTATAAATCTTTCTAGCGAGGCTTATGTTTTCTACTAGGAGTGTTATGTTATTTTTTGTTGTGTGCATAGCTATATTGAATATAGCAGAGAGTTCTGAAATGGTTTCTGCTTTGCTATATTCAATATTATTCATTTCATTTTTTATTATTGTGGTATATGACATAAGTGGCCTCCTATCCTCTTGAATTAAAGTAAGATGGAATTGAAATATAGTCTGCTGGATTTAGTAAGTTTGATAGGTAAGTAGAGCCTGCTGTATAGTCTCCTCCTAAGTACCATCCTTTTACTAGTTCAAAGTGTAGGTGGGCTCCTGTTGTATATTTATCATATCCTGATATACAGTAGGATCCTGTTTTATCATAGATACATCTTGTTGATCCTCCGCCTACTTTTCCTATTACAGTATTTTGTCTTACTACATCTCCTTTTTTAACATTTACTTGGAGCATATGCTTATGAATAGTTGTATAATGTACTCCATTTACTATATGTTTTATATATACTTGTCTACCTGCTATAGGGTTATTCCAATCTATGGTATGTACTACCATACCTGCTGCTGCTGCGTATATATTAATTCCTTCTGTTGCATATAAATCTACTCCATTATGCATAGTAACTATTCCTGTTATAGGGTGTTTTCTCCAACCAAAAGGACTTGCGAGTCCTCCTCTTTCTATTGGTCTTAGGAAGTTAAAAGCTACTGGCATTTTAACACATGTTAGTACATCTTCATCCATTTTACATTTTTGTCCTTCATAGAAGTTAATTGTTTCTTGTATTATTTTTATTTCATCATCTATAGTTAAGACTTCTTCATCAAATAAAGCAATTTGTGTACCTAAAGAAGCTAGTTTTGAATCTAGTTGTTTATTTTTATTATTAAGTTCTACTTCCTTTTTCTTAAGATCTTCTTGTAGTTTAATATTTTGTTTTATCATCTTGTTCATTTCTTTTATAACTTTATCATTATGGGAACTTAGTTGTTCTACCACTGCTGTTCTAAAGATGAAGTCAGTAAAGTCTGTTGCTCCAAAAACATATTCAAGGTATACATTACCTCCTTCTGATATTTGAAGAAATTTTAGTAGTTCATTTATTTCACTTTTTTTGGCATCTATATCTTTATCTAGTTGTATTATTTTTAGTTTAGCTTCTGCTATTTTTCTTCTTCCATCTTCAATATCAAGTCCTATTTGACCTATTTCATTAACGGTTCTTTGATACTGCTCTTTTGTTAGTTGTTTATTTTGTTCTTGTTTTGCTTTATTTGCTTTTGCTGTGTTTAATTGATTATAATAGTCTCTTAATGTTTCTGCATTTAAGGAAGGCATAGTAAAAAAAGTAAAAGCAAATAATATAAAGAAAGATATAATTATATTATGTTTTTTCATATTTTTAAGTATTTCCTTACTGCTCTAAAGCTACCAAAAGCTCCTACAGCTACTCCAACAACTAGTATTATAACTATTAAGTCTAGTATTATATTTGCTGGATTAACTAATCTTATAACTGATGTAAAGAGTTTTCCACCTAGTTTATCATATAAGAATACATATCCATAAGCACACATAAATATAGGAATAATTGATCCTAGAAATCCTAGTATTATGCCTTCAAAGAAGAAGGGTATCTTTATATATGTATTAGTTGCTCCTACTAAACGCATTATTTCTATTTCTCTTTTTCTATTAGCTATAGTTATTTTTATTGTATTACTTATTAGAAATGCTGTTACTAGGATTAATCCTATTACTACTGCAAAAGTTATTTTTTTAACTATATCAAATATTTTAACAAGTTCTTCTACCATTCCTTCACCATATTTTACTAGGCTTACTCCTGGTAGTTTCTTAATAGCATCAGCCGTAGTACCAATAGATGATGTATCTTTTACTTTAACTAAGTATGTATGTAATAGGGGGTTACTTTCACTTGTGTATTCTGTCATTACATTTTTAAATAGTTCACTTTTCTTTTTCATTTCTTCTTTTACTTTGTCTTTTGACTTAAATTTTACTTCAGATATATTATTAAGTGCTTTAATAGATGTTTCTAGCACCGGTATTTCATCTTCTTTTATTTCTTCTTTTAGAAAGACTACAATGGTTACATCTTTTTCTATGTCTGTTGTAAAACTATTTACATTATAGGATAAGATTACACTTATTGCTACTAGTACTAGGGTAATTGATATACATGAAATACTTGCCATGCTTAATGAAAAGTTTCTGAAAACACTAGAGAAAGCATCTTTAATGTTTCTACTTATTATTCTAAATGGTTTCATTCTTATAGTTTCCTTTCAATTTATCTTGTACTTTCATACCTCTATCTAGTATTATTACTCTTTTTTTCATTTTATTAACTATGTCTTTGTCATGGGTTGCCATAATAATAGTTGTGCCTAGTTCTTTATTGATGCCATCTATTACTTTCATTATTTCCATTGATGTATCAGGATCTAGGTTTCCAGTTGGTTCATCACATATTAAAACCTTAGGAGCATTAACTATTGCTCTTGCTATGGAAACACGCTGTTGTTCACCACCTGAAAGTTCAGTTGGATAGCTTCTAACTTTATCTTTAAGTCCTACTTGCTCAATTGCTTTTATAGTAAGTGCTCTAATTTCTTTTTCTTTTAATCCATATACTCTAAGAGCAAAAGCAACGTTTTCATAAACTGTTTTCTTTTGTAGTAATTTATAATCTTGAAAAACTATTCCTAGTTTTCTTCTTAGTTTGTATACTTTTCCATTTCTTAGTTTGGCTACATTTATACCACCTAAATAAACACTACCTTTAGTAGGTTTTTCTTCTCTATATAAAAGTTTTATAAATGTTGATTTACCACTTCCTGATGATCCTATTACAAATACAAATTCTCCTTTTTCTATTTCTATAGAAAAATCATTAAGTGCGTTTACTCCATTTTTATATTGTTTATAAACATTTTTTAATTCTATTAAATACATCTTTTCCTCCACTGCCTTATTTTATTATACATCAGCATTCATAATTATGAAATGGTATTTTATTCCTTTTAGTACCACCTAATACTTCATGACAATCACATATTGATATAAATGCATCATTATCTATTTGTTTTATTAGACTTTTAAGTAAGTATAATTTATTACTAGGAACTATCGTTAAAATAATATTCTTATTGCGGTTAGTAAATGCTCCTTCTGCCTTTAAAAGTGTAACACCACTTTTTATATCATCTATTAGTATATTTTTAATCTCAGTATTTTTATTAGATTGTATTATTAACATCTTGCTGTCTGATATTCCAAAGACTATCTTATCTATCATCATAGTCATTATAAATACTACTAAGGCTGAAAGCATCATTGTTTCAGCACCATATACAAAGCCACCTATTCCTATTATAAAGAATCCTATTATTCTAAGTGCTTTACCACTTGAGATATTAAAGTATTTGCTAAATACTTTAGCTATTATATTAACATCTCCGCTTGAAAAACCAGCTTTTATTATTAAACCTTCTCCTAGTCCCATTAGTAAACCAGCTGCTAAAACAGATAAGATTATATTACTAAAATGTATGTCTATTACTTTTGATATGAAACTTGTTATAAATATGCTAAAAGTGTAGCATATTGCTCCAACTATATGTATTGATGTTTTTTTAATACCTAGGGCTAAAATACCAATAGATATAAATAAGATGTTTCCAAAGAATAATACTATTACAGGTTCTATCTTAACATAATTTCTTAATATTATAGATATTCCATTAAGACCACACGATATAAAAGAGTTAGGTAAAAAAAACATATTAAAAGCTAAACTAGATATAAAAATACCTGATATAAACATAATAGCTCTATATAAGTTTTCTTTATTAACATAATCTCTTTTCATATGCTACCTCTTATGCTTTATATTATAACAAAATATACTGAAAATTAAAAGAAAAACCTAT
The DNA here is from genome assembly GCA_036653735.1 of Bacilli bacterium. Taxonomy (GTDB): domain Bacteria; phylum Bacillota_I; class Bacilli_A; order RF39; family UBA660; genus CAVCAD01. Next base: position 11,222 of record JAVVTI010000029.1, read on the forward strand.
ATAAATAGGTGTAAAGTTTT
>JAVVTI010000030.1:0-10351 GCA_036653735.1 Bacilli bacterium
TGATTTATGTAAGAATATATATATGAGGTACAGTTATGAACTTTAATAGGTTAAAGGATTTAAGAGAAGATCATGATCTTACACAAAAAGAGTTGTCTAAAATATTTGGTATTTCTCAACAACAATATAGTAGATATGAAACATCTATTAGAAATATGCCCATAGATATGCTTTATAGGTTAGCAGAGTATTATAATACAAGTGTTGATTATATGATAAGTAGAACTAATGATATAAGACCATATGCTAATATTAGGAAATAAAAAGAAGACTTAGTTGTCTTCTTTATCATATGGTCTTAGATCAATATTATCTATTTCATCTATTACTTCTAATTGAGTTTCTATAATAGCTTTTAATCTTCTTTTATATATTAATACATTTCTTTTTAATGCATCTGCACTACTTTGTGCTCTTTCTGCTTTTATAAGTGCTTCATTTATTATTCTATTTGAGTTTCTTTTAGCTTCATTTATTAATACTTCAGCTTCTGTTCTTGCACTTTTCTTTATTTGATCTCCAGCTGTTTCTGCAGTAAATACTGCTCTATTTAATGTGTTTTCTATATTTTCATAGTAAGTAAGTTTTTCTATTAAGTTTTTATTGTTTTCTTCCGTGGCTTTACTTTTAATTAAAAGAGCTTCATAAGCTTCGATAATATTATCTAAGCTTTTTTGAACCTGGGCTTTATCATATCCACGAAAAACAATATCAAACTTTTTCATATCTTGAACTTACCTTTCTACTTATTCTTCTTCTTTATCTTCTTCTTCTGTTATTTTACCTTGTACATTAATATTCTTAGGAGTACAAAGATATATACCATTTCCTATCTTTTGAAGATCTCCTCCTATAGCATATAAAGTTCCACTTAAGAAGTCTATTATTCTTTTAGCTTGATCACTAGTTACTCTTTTAAAGTTTACCACTACAGAGTTTCTTTGTTTAAGATGATCTGATATTTGTTGACTTTCTGAGTATGCTCTAGGTTCTACTAGTATCATTTGATTACCAGATTCACAGCCTTTTTTAATAGTTTCTTCTACTTTTACATCATAAAACTCATCTTCATCTCCAGAGATTTGTTCTGCATTATCATTAAACAAGTTTTTAAATTTTCCAAAAGCCACTATTGCCTCCTTATTTTTTACATTTTAATTTTATCATAAGAAAAGAAGAGTTGCAACTAAAGATTAATATTTTTTATAATATATTCATTTATTTTATTTATATTTATACTTTCTTGTTTCATAGTATCTCTATTTCTTATAGTTACTATATCATTATTTATAGTTTCATCATCTATAGTTACTACATATGGTGTACCTATTGCATCACTTCTTCTATATCTTTTACCTATACTTCCTGTATCATCATATAAGCACATAAAGTTATTTGATAGTTCTTTATATATAAGTTTTGCTTTATCTTCATGATATTTCTTTACTAAGGGAAGTACAGTTACTTTATATGGTGCTAAAGAAGGTTTTAGTCTTAGCAGTTCTCTTTGTGTTCCATCATCTAATGTTTCTTTTATATATGATGATGATAATATAGCTAGGAATAATCTTTCTACTCCAACAGAAGGTTCTATTACATATGGTATATATTTTTCATTTGTAAGAGGATCTATATAACTAAGTTCTTTATTACTAGCTTTAGAGTGTACTGTTAAGTCATAGTTAGTTCTACTAGCTATTCCCCATAGTTCTCCCCATCCAAATGGATAAAGATATTCTATATCAGTAGTAGCATTACTATAGAAGGATAGTTCTTCTTTAGTATGGTCTCTTAGTCTTAGTTTATCTTCCTCTAAGCCTAAGCTTAGAAGGAACTCTTTACATATATCTTTATAGTAGTTAAAGTACTTTATTTCAGTACCTGGTTTACAAAAGTATTCTAATTCCATTTGATCAAACTCACGTACTCTAAATATAAAGTTACCTGGTGTTATTTCATTTCTAAAGCTCTTACCTATTTGTCCTATACCAAATGGTACTTTTAAACGCATAGATCGTTGAACATTACTAAAGTTAGTAAATATACCTTGGGCTGTTTCTGGTCTTAAATATACTTCATTCTTTGCTTCTTCTGTTACTCCTTGGAATGTTTTAAACATTAAGTTAAAGTTTCTTATATTAGTAAAATCATTTGATTTACAGTTAGGACATAATATATTATTATCTTTAATAGAATTAACTAAGTCTTCATTATTCATATGTGTTGTATCTATAGATGCTTCTTCTAGAAGTTTATCTGCTCTATATCTACTTTTACATTTCTTACAATCTATTAAGGGGTCACTAAAGGTACTTAAGTGACCACTAGCTTCCCATACTTTAGGATTCATTAGTATAGCAGAATCTAAAAGTACATTATTATTTTCTATTCTAATGAATCTTTTAATCCATGCATCTTTTATATTATTCTTAAGAAGTGATCCTGCTGGACCAAAGTCCCAGGTATTAGCAAGTCCTCCATATATTTCACTTCCCTGGTATATATATCCCATATCTTTTAAAAAGTTTACTAGTTCTAACATATTTGTTTCTCCTTTTAAGTTCTTATATTATTATATAACAAATATGAGCTTTTTAAAACTATTAAATATTATTTATATATTTAATAGTTATATGGCTTATATATGTGACTTATAAGTCACGACAAATATAGATATTTCATGAGATAATATATATGTAAGAAAGGCCATAAATATGATAAAAGAAAAATATTATGAATTTAATCCTAATATTAAAAAGATTATTTCTTATAATATAAGAAGATATAGGTTAGAAAAAAATATGACTCAAGAAGCTTTAGCTTTAGCAGCTGAAATATCATATGACTTTATGAGAAGAATAGAAACTAATCCTAAAGCTGGTTTTTCTATTCAAACTTTATATAAGATATCTATTGTACTAGGTGTTACTGTTGATGATTTAATGCAAGATACTTCTACTGTTCTTTTTAAGTTTCAATAGTTTTTATATTTTTAAGAAATCCTCTACTTTTTAAGTATACTCCAGTATAGTCTTCATAGTATGATGTAATTATTTTATCTACTTCTTTTAGTATTTTATCATCTATATTGAATGTACTTATTTTACTTATATCTACATATTTATACATGTTTATTAGTTTTAAAGTTTGAGTATCATGTCTTTCTTCATTAGTAATACATTTTTCACATACAAATCCTCCATTACTTGGAGAATATAATACTGGGTTATCTTTAGAACATAGTATACATTTATCTGTCTGTATTTCTACTCCTAGAAATGATGTATATTTTACTTCTAGCATATTACTAATAGCTAAAGGATTATATCCTTCTTCTATTTTCAATATTGATGCTAGTAAAATATTATATATATCTTCTATATTATTTTGTAATATTACATTTTTAGCAAGTTCTAGTATATAGTTTAAGTATGTTACTTTTACTATGTCTTTCTTTATATTAGGGAATGTATTTATTACATCTCCTCCTATTAAGGTACTTAATCCACTCGGTTTATAGTACATATGAAATACAGCATATGTTAGGTTTATACTTACTTTACTAAGAGGGCTTTTAGGTCTTTTACATCCTTTAGATATAAGTCCTATTACTCCATATTCTTTAGTTATAATATTTATTATGCTACTGCTTTCTTTATAATTAATAGTGCTTACTACAAAGCCTTCTATGCTGATTATTTTCATCTATACTTATTTATTTTCCTTTCTTATATTTTAAATAGTCTTCTATTTTACCTGTTTTTTTAAATTTATCCCATGAATTATGTTTTATCATTTATTTCTCCTTATATTATATATTGATGATAAAACATAAATATTATTCATTATTTTTCATTAAATCCTAAAGTCTCTAAGTATTTTTCTTTATCTCTCCATTTTTTAAGTGTTCTTACATATAGTTCTAGGTATACTTGTTTACCAAATAAGGTTTCTAGTTCACTTCTACTTCTTATACCTATTTCTTTTAGTTTACTTCCTTTTTTACCTATTATAATCTTTTTTAATGATTCTCTATCTATTATAATATCTACATCCATTTTTATTATTTTTTCTTTTTCTTCATAGTGTGTTACATCACATGTTACTGAGTATGGTATTTCTTCATCTGTTAATTGGAATACTTTTTCTCTTACTATTTCACTTATACGAAATTCTAGTGATGAGGATGTTATTTCTCCATCTGGGAAGAATTTAACATTTTCTGGTAGATAACTTTTAAGTACTTCTATTAGTTTATTTATATTATCACTTTTTTCAGCACTTATTGGTACTATTTCTGCAAAGTTATATAGGTCTTTATATTCGTTTATTTTTAATAGTATTTTATCATTAGTTAGTAGGTCTATTTTATTTAGTACTAGGAATACTGGTTTAGTAAAGTTCTTAAGTACGTCTATTATGAATGCATCTCCTGATCCATAGTTAACACTTGCATCTACTAAGTATAGAACTATATCTACATCTGTCATAGAGTAGTAAGCACTATTATTAAGTTTCTGCCCTAGTTTATTTACTGGTTTATGTATTCCTGGTGTATCTACAAATATTATTTGTGTATCTTCTTCATTATAGATACCTTGTATTAAGTTTCTTGTAGTTTGTGGTTTATTACTTATTATGGCTATTTTTTCTTTTACTATTGAGTTAATTAAGGTACTCTTTCCTGCATTAGGTCTTCCTACTATTGATACAAATCCGCTTTTCATATTGTTTTTTCCTCCATCATTTGTTTATATGTTAAAACATGCATCTCATTTTGAGAGTTCATTATATTAAATATTGTATTTTCATTTATATGTTCTACAAGTAGTTGTTTATCACTATAGTTTGGATACTGTAGTTTATTACTATTTGTATAGTAGTATACTACTTTTATAGTGGAGCATCTACTACTTATTGCACTGCTTAAAGCAGAAGCAACACTACTAATTGTTGCTCCATATGAAGCATTCTCTACGTTTACTCCATTATAAAAGTTTCCATGTTCATCTTCTATAATACATGCAGAAGGATGTGATGAATATGGAGAATAACTATTTAATATTAATTTTTCTAATTTTTCTTTCATATGAGTTATTATATCATGTTATCTATTTATATCATACTCTTTTAATATACTTTCTTCTTCTTTTCTCATTATTTCTTTATCTTTATCAAGTATATGATCATAGCCTAAAAGATGAAGAAATCCATGAGTAGTTAAGTAGCATATTTCTCTTTTTATACTATGTCCATATTCTTTTGCTTGCTCCTGTGCTCTTTGTGCTGATATATAGATTTCTCCTAGGAATCTAATATTGTCATATTTAATACGTGATTCTTCTTCGAAAGCAAAAGATATAACATCTGTTACATCATCTTTATTTCTATATGTTTTATTAATTTCTCTTATTTTATCTTTACTTACAAATACTATATTAAATACTGGATTATCTATCTTATATTTTTTAAATATAAGATTACATATATTTATTATATCACTTTCATATATATTATATGGTGTTTCATTTATTATATTATCTTTCATATAAAACTCCATACTCCATATATATCAAGAAAGTATAGTACTATAAAGCTTATTAGAATAATACTTAGTATTGTATATATAAATTCTTTTTGAAAGAACTTTGGTAAATGTTTCTTAATAGCCTCAAGTGCTATATAGAGAAGAAATCCTAGTACTCCGCCTGCTACATTTAATATTATATCGTCTATATCAAATGTTCTACCTATGAAATATTGTACTGTTTCTATTGTTAAGCTAGATAAGAATGTAAGAATGAATGCACTAAAGATATTCTTTATTTTAATAAAGTGTGTTATAAAGTATCCAAAAGGAATAAATAGTACTATGTTTCCTATAACTTGTCTATAGAATCCTTCACTAGCAAAAGGATATCTTAGTATTTCTTTAAATGGTATAAAGTTAGAGCCTCCATATCCTATTTCATTATATGTAACGCTTTCAAATAATAATAAGATATATACTACAAAAAGTAGTAAGAATAATTCTTCATGTAAAGAGAATTTCTTTTTACTATGTCTTATATATGCTACTCTTAATATAATAGAAATTGATAAAAATATTACAAAAGTAGGCCATGATTTATTTAATATATTTATTAGTGCTTCACTCATTTATTTCACTTTCCTTTATAGTTTGAGGTTTACCAATATTTTCATATACTTTATAAAAAACCTCTATGTTTATTTTACTATAGAAATCATTATTATTCAAAACTTTTTTACTTATTATGTATTCATCTTTATTTAGTTTATTCTTTATACTCATATCACTTCTATGAAGTGCTTCTTTTAGTGCTTCTTTATTAGATAGTTTTATAGTTTTATAACTATATAAGTTTTTCTTTTCTTTTATTAGTTTAAATGGTAAGAAAAACTTATCTAGAAGTACTTTCTTAGTGCTAAATGCATTTGTTTCTTTTGAGTATCCTAATAGTGTAAAGTTAAATTTATTAAATTCTAGGTAGTAATGGTTTATTACTTTACCTGTTGGTTTATATTCTTTATATGTATATGGTAGTGTTGTATTTACTGTATACCAGACTTCTCCATATACACTACCATCTGCACGTACTTTACTTATAAGGGTATCTTTATTGTATATACTTCCTGATATTAAGGTTTCTCCTTTTTTAACATAATCATTATTATATTTAAGTACTACACCATCTTTTTTAATTATTTTAAGTATTAGAGCATCTTTAGATGCTACTATATCTTGAGGTATACTCTCTTCTTTTTTAATAGGTTTTATTCTCTTAGTTAAATAGATATCATAAAAGACACCTCTTTCTTTTATTTCTATCCATTCTAGAGTTTCTTTATTATTTAGTAGGATATTTTTTTTAGCTTTTTGTAATACTTTATAGCTTTTTTTAAGTTTAAATACACCTATTTTATTATTAATTAATTCATTATTAATACTCTTTATTATTTCTTTATTATTAGTATGTATATTTATATAGAAACATGTTCTTGATAGAAGTATTAATAATAGGAGGGCTACTATAATACTAGAAATAATAATATAGTTGTTTTTAAGAAATAAGTATAGTTTCATCTTTCCATAATAATGAACTATTTTTAACCTATATTTCTTATCTATGAGTTTTATACTATTATTATTAATAATTAAATAGGTGTATTTTTGAGTACTTTTATTAAAACTAAAATCTATTTTAGTTTTAATTAGAAATGGTATAATATTATGCTTTTTATTTACTTTTATTAATACTTTAGAGTCACTTATATTTAATTTCATTAAAGTCTCCTTTTAAAAGAATTTCTTTATTATTAAACATAAGTATTTTAATATTCTTACCTAATATTTTAATGTATCCTTTATCATATGATAGGAATACAAAGGTATCTGTTACATCATAAAGTACTATATAATTAGTTATATCTATATAGTCATTATTTATTACTATTTTAAAGTTATCATCTAATATAAAATCTCTTATTTTTCCTATCATAAGTATCTATAGATTATATGTTTTAAAGAAGTATTTTATTTCAAAATAAAAAACTTCTTTTTAGAAGTTTAATTTATTTTGTATTATTTCACTTACTAGTTTAAAATCTGCTTTACCTTTTAGTAATATATTAGCTTCTTTCATAAGAAGTCCTATATCTTTCTTACTTGTAGGTTTAACTTTATTAAATATAGAGTCTACTATAGTAATGATTTCTTCTTTACTTAGTTCTTCTGGCAGATAAGTTTTAATAAGATCTATTTCTTTTCTAAGGGGATCTGATAAATCAGATCTTCCAGCTTTATCAAATAAGTCAATACTTTCTTTATGTACTTTTACTTGATGAGAACATATATTAATAATTATTTCATCACTTATCTTTTCTAGTTTATTATTAATCTTATATGCATCTATTTCACTTTTAAGAAGTCTTATAGTACTTAATGCTTCTTTATTATGAGATTTCATAAATGAAACCATATCATTATTTATTTTATCATATAACATAAAAGCTCCTTAGTTATTATTTTTTCTAGCTTTTTTTCTAGCGTTTTTGATAGCTTCTTTTTTAGCTTCTCTTCTTACAACGCCTGGCTTAGAATACTCTTTTCTTTTTTTCATTTCTGAAGGGATTCCACTTCTTTGTACTTTAATTTTAAATCTTTTTAAAGCACCCTCAACGTTACCATTCTTAACATCAACACGAGTCATATTTAACACCTCCCCTTCATCGTTTAAAATTATACAACAAATGAAGTAAAAAAACAAGTAAAGATAAGAAATATGTCGAAAAAAATTAATAAAAACTATTAAATGTTTTCATTTAATAGTTTAATATTTATTTATAGAATATACTTTTATTTATTAACTAAGTTGACTTTTTACTTCTTGTGCGAAGTCTTCACATCTTTTTTCCATTCCTTCACCTACTTCATATCTTACCATATGAATAACTTGTGAATCATTGTTTTTAAGATAGTCTTTTACTTTTAGAGTATCATCTTTAAAGTATGTTTGATCTAGTAAACAGATTTCTTCAAAGAATTTACTTAGTCTACCTAGTATAATTTTATCTACAAAGTCTTCTTTTTTACCTTCTTCTAAGGCTTGAACTCTTAATACTTCTTTTTCATGTTCTATAACTGAAGAAGAAACATCATTTTGACTTATATATTTAGGTCTCATGGCTGCTGCTTGCATAGCTATATCTTTAGCTACTATTTCACTAGGGCCACTTATTACTACTAGTGATGATATTTTACCACCCATATGAAGATAACTACCAAATGTTTCATCATCTTTCTTAGTAACAACTTCCATTCTTCTAAAGCTTATTTTTTCGCCTATTTTAGCAGTAGCGTTTATTATAAGTGTCTCAATATTTTCTTGATCACTCATTAATTTATTAGCTTCTTCTAGAGATACTACATTACTTTTTAATATAGCATTTCCTATTATATTAATAAGATTCTTAAAGTCTTCATTTTTTGCTACAAAATCAGTTTCTGAATTTACTTCTATAATAACTGCTTTATTACCATCTATAAATATATTAGTAAGTCCTTCTGCTGCTATTCTAGCAGACTTCTTTTCAGCTTTTGAGATACCTTTTTCTCTTAAGTAATCAATAGCTTTTGTTTCATCACCATTAGTTTCTACTAAGGCTTTTTTGCAGTCCATCATTCCAGCTCCTGTGATATCACGTAAAGCTTTTACCATTTGTGCATTAATATTCATAAGTATTCTCCTTATTTATGAGATTTAATTGCTTTAATTAAATCTGCTTTTTTCATAGATGTATATCCTTTAATCTTTTTCTTTTTAGCAAGTTTTTTAAGATCTGTTACTGTATATGCTGCATAGTTTTCTTCTAGGTCTTCTTCTTTAATAGCAACAGTTTTAACATCTATTTCTATCTTAGGTAATTCTACTTTTACTTCTTCTTTTATAGTGTTTATTCTAGCATTATTATTATCTTGCTCTGTTACATAGTCTACTAGTTCTAAGTTATTTGCTTCACATACTGCGTTTGCTAGTACTCCTAGCATAACTTTAACACTTCTAACAGCATCATCATTACCGGGTATTACAAAATCAACATCATCTGGATCAGCATTAGTATCTACTATTCCTATAACTGGAATATGAAGTATTCTTGCTTCTCTTATTGCATTAATTTCAGCTCTTGGATCTGTTATGATAAGAACTTTAGGTAACTTAACCATATCTCTTATACCACATAAGATTTTATTAAGTTTATCATATTCTTTTTGAATCTTGACAACTTCTTTCTTAGGTAGTAATTCAAATTTACCTTCTTCTTGCATTTTTTCAATATCAATCATTCTTTTAACTCTGTCTCTGATTGTTTTGAAGTTAGTAAGTGTTCCTCCTAGCCATCTTTGTGTTACATAAAATGATTTACAACGAGTGGCTTCTTCAACGCTTACCTCCTGTGCTTGTTTTTTAGTTCCTACGAATAAAACTTGTCCTCCACCAGCGCATGCTCTAAGAATTTCTGCATAGGCTTCTTCAAGTTTTTCCACAGTTTTTTCAAGATCTATAATATAAATATCATCTCTTGATGTAAATATGTATTCTTTCATCTTAGGATTCCATCTCTTAGTCTGATGACCAAAATGAACTCCTGCTTCTAATAAGAAGCTTTTTGATACAACTGTCATAATTATCTCCTTTCGTTTTTTCTTCTGAATAATTCTTCTTTATTTTTCACTTCATATGAAGCACTAGAAAAACAAATCCTTATTCATGTATATTTCTTAAAGCAAGAATATAGTACCATAATATTTATTGTTTGTAAATACTAAAAA
>JAVVTI010000031.1:0-9846 GCA_036653735.1 Bacilli bacterium
AAATAAATCCTGCTATCATATCTTTCTCAAAAGCATCTTCCATTATTTTTTCTTCATATTCATTTTTAAGTTTTAATAACAATTCTCTTTTAGATGGATCTTCATTTCTAGCTTGATCGTATTTACTAAAAGTTCTATTAATTAATATTTTATTAAGAGTTTTTAAAACTCTTGCTATCTTTCTATCATAATAGTTTTGATCTATAACTGTATCAAGTTCACTTGTGTATTCTTCAGAAAGCATATAATTCTTAATAAAATCAATATATGCCTGACATTTTTCTAGATATAAATATAAAGAATCATACATGGCAACTTCTGATTTTATAGCATTTCTAAGCCTTTCTAAAGAAGTAAAAAATTCTATATCTAATTTTTTATCAAATATTTCATATATAAATAGTTTATCATATATATTATCTATTAATGAACCTATATATATTAAGTCTTTTATTTTCTCTATATCACTTTTAGTTACTAAATATTTTTTCATAAAATCTTCCTCCTAATTATGATTTATTAAAGATAAATTCCAAGGAATCTCATTATCTTTAGAATTGTTTTCAAGTACATCAAATAATACTTTTTCACCTAATGAATTATCACTTAATTGTTCTTTACTAAAACTTCCAAGAAGTATATTTGTATATTTATTAATTGTCCTTTTTCTTGTATCATTATCCATTAGTAATAATGATGATCTTACTAAGCAAGATCTTATAAAACAAGAAATAGCCTCTATTTCATTATAGTCACCATCCTTCATTTCTAGAAGTGCTTTTATATCTTCTTGATAATTCTTAGTAGAAAAATGCTTTTTAAGAATTTGATATTCCTCATCATCAAAATACAGAATATCACCTATAATTTGTGATGTGAAACATAGCGGACATTTTTCATTAGAGAAATCTGCAATATTATTATGTATATCTGGTCTTATAAAAAATAGCTTATATTTAATATAAATAAGTAAATCTTTTGTTTTTTTATTATTCTCAGTTAAAATTCTAGCATCTATTAAAGACAAAAAAGCATTTATATAGTCTTCTTCTAAACCACTTTTTACTAATACATTTTTAATATTCTTTTGTTCATACTCTTGTTTTAAATCATATGCATCATGTACTCCTAAAAATAATGACTTTTCTTTAAATATTTCTATTTTTATGTATAATATTTGTTTTAATCTTAGTAGGTGCATATTAGGTGTGTTAAGATAATATAGCATTTGTTTATATGAACTATTATCATCTTTTAAATACGAATCAATTTTTTTGATATATGCTCGTGCTACCGTTTCTTTTTTTATGTATTTATCCAGTATTTCATGTTCTTTCATTATAAGACTGGTTAATTCTAATAAATATGTTATATACATCATAGAATCCTTATATCCATCTATCTCTAAAGAATATAATTTATTATAAACGTGCTCAATTTCTAGAGATAAAGTTGTGAATTCATCTAGTCTTATATTGTCGTCTTCATTCATTAAATATATCATTTTATCATAGTTCTCCTTTTTTCATATAAGAAAGTATTATTGGAACTTCTATGTTCTCTTTAGCATTATCAAAGTTCTTTTCTATATCTTGTTTAGCAAACTTATCATCCTCATGATTATCTAAATATTCTGGACTTTCTATATCTTCATAATAATTTTCTTTTATTTCTTCAAGCGTATCCTCATCAGCAATCATTAATAAAGATATTAAGAATGTACTAGTTATAATAATTTTATCCTGCTCTTGATAATCTAGATATTCTTCATCATCATAAGATAATAGTAAATTTATCACACTATATGCATAATCAGACATAAACTGTTTTCTTTTATTATCATATTCTTTCTTATCAATATTAAGTATATCAGATAATAATAAAGAACTTAAATACAACTGCTTCGGAGATACAAAATTATTATCTACACTTTCTTTTTCTACTTCCTTTACACAAAAAGCTATATCATATTTACACTTAAGTAAAGCACCATAATAATCTTTATAATATGGATCCTTTAAGCGTTTATCAATCATAGTAAGTACAGAACTATAAAAATCCTTTATGAATTCACTTTCTAATAAATCATCATACCCATCATTAGGAACTCCTGCTATAGATGATAAATTATTAATAAAAGTACAAAGCTCATTATCAGTTTTATATATTTTAAACTCCATACTTGTTATTATATTAAATAATCTATTTATTACCCTCTCACATCTCATATCTTTATAATCTCCCTGTAATATAGGATCTAAATCATCAAAAATATCATCTGGTAATAAAAATTTAGTAATATACTTTATATATGCCTTGCACATAATAAAAGTAAAATGAGCCTCTTCATATATAATCTTTTCTTCTATTAAAGTTCTTCTTAAATCTTCTATAGTTTCTCTATATATAGGAGTATCCTTCTTATTATGTAATTCAAGTAAAAATAATCTTTCATATGTATTATGTACTATAGATGAATAAATAATTAACTCTTGAATCCTCTTAATATCATTATCATCTAAAATATACTTCTCATTATCCATCATTATAAACTATTACCCCCATATACGCCTTTAAATATGGTATGTATTTTATCATATTAAGATATAAAAGTAAAGAAAAATTATTACACCTTGTATAATTTATATGGTACTAAAACAATCCTAGATATATTTCTCTTCAAATTATCATCTATTAATGTAAAATAAAGCTCTAAACTAAACGTACTATTATTACTTATATTTATTTCACTGATTAAAACTTCCCCCATATTAATAAATGTAGTATTTATGTAACGCTTCATTATATCCTTTACTATAGGATAGTGAGTACAACCTAATATAGTAGCATCTACCCCACTGTCATTTATATTACCTAAATACTTTTTAATACATAATGAAAGCTCCCTTCCATAATTATTACCCTCTATTAAAGGAACTATTAAAGGACACTCAATACTAGTAATATTCTTATTACATTTATTAAATACATTACTTTTAATAGTCATAGGAGTTGCTAAAAGAGCAACATTTTCATAGTTACTTTTATTTATATATCTTATAGTAGGCCCTATTACTTCATAAACAGGAATATTTAATACCTGTTTAATTTCATCATAAAAGTTAGAACTTATAGTACCACACGCAATAACAATAATATCAACATTCTTACTTAGTAAAAAAGAAATAATACTACTAACTAACTCTTTCATTTCTACAAGACTCTTAGTACCATATGGAATATTCTTATTATCTCCATAATAAATATAAGTATTATTTGGAAATACCTTAATAAACTCATTAAGAACAGTTAGACCTCCTATACCAGAATCAAATACTCCTACTCTCATAATCATAACCTCTTACAGATATTATATCATAATTTAGTTTATAAAAAAAAGATTCACTAAGTGAATCCTATAATTAATAATATGGTGTCCTCGGGACGACTCGAACGTCTGACCGATGCCTTAGAAGGGCATTGCTCTATCCAGCTGAGCTACGAGGACATACTGACTTATTACATTTTACAACAAAATTATAGATAATTCAACCTTTTTATAAATAAATATAAATAATTTGTTAAAAAGGATCTATTTATATACACTATTAAGAACTTTAAATACTACCTCATTAACATCATAGTTATCCTTAATACTTTCTTTTATAGTATATTTTACTTCCTCAAGTATTTCCTTCTTATCTATATTATCAAATATCTTATCATTAAAAGTTAAAAACATAGTTTTCTCTATAATTTCATAATCCTCAAGAACTGCTTTATTACTTAGATAACTATTTAAATTACTTTGAAATAATACAGAACTTTTTAGTTCATCAATTATTATATTAATTTTTTCAGTATTTTTATTTGTTATATGAGTAACTGGTACATAGTATACCTCATCATTCTTATTATTAAAATAATATACAGTAGTTTTATCTATATTATTAAGACTTGTTATATCATATTTCTTATTAATTCCATAACCCTTAGTAAGTGGATAACTTATTACTTTCTTACTGACTGGTAACTCTTTTAATAGTTTATTATCTACCATTATTTCTAACTTATTAATTTCACTATCTAAACAAGTATAAATAAGTGTCTCTATAAGTTTCTCCTCATTATCTCTTGTTACTAAAAGAAGAGATTTACTAAAGTTTAATTTAAGTAAGTCATCACTAATAGTTACATTTAATATCTTAGTATTCCTAGGTATAGGAGATACAAAAGAATCAGTAGTATTATTTAATAATATATTAATTTTTTCTTTTATAATTGATGTCTTATCATTACTCTCTAGTGGTACACTAACTCTAGCTAGATAATCATTCTCATCTATTAAATATACATAGTAAGCACCATTATCCTTATATACTATGTTTTTTTCAACATTCAATTTACTACTAGTTTTAGGAAATAAGTATATCATAAGTACTATAAAAAATGCACATGTTGTAACTGATATTTTTCTTAAACTAATATTTTTAATCATAATAAAAGCACCTCACTAATATTATATGAAGTGCATTTTTTATTATTAACTTTTATATAGAAATTTCTCCTAATTTTAATAGTTCTATTACTGCTCCAGCTCTTCCTTTTACACCAAGTTTTTGCATAGCATTTGATATATGATTTCTTACAGTTTTTTCACTAATATTAAGAGCTTGTGCTATTTCTCTTGTAGATTTATTTTGTACTAGTAATACGAATACTTCTTTTTCTCTTTTTGTTAATATATTATTTTTCATGTTTATCTCCTATTATTTCTATAATAGTTTATGAATACATGATTAATATGGTTACTGAAATTTAACAGTTATATACATTTTTTCATCATATTCTTCTTGAACAGTTCTCATTATATTGTTTGCAAGTGTAGTATTATGTTCTTTAGAGGAAACAACTACCTTAATTTGATCATCTTTAATTTCTACAAAAGACTTAATTTTTAGTTTATTTAATATCTTTTCTTCTATGAATTCTTCTTTCCCTTTTACTAAGTTTAAAAGTTTTAACTCTTCAAAAGCATTATTCTTTTCTTCAGCACTTGATGTAGTACTAGTTAAAATACCTTCTAAGTTATTCATTTCTTTTGCTATTGCTTCATCTCTTTCTACTCTTAAAAATACAAACATATCACTTTTATTTACATTTGTACTTATTTCTTTATTAGCTTTTTCTAGTATATTCTTACTCTTTAATAATTCATTTGGCATTGTTACATAATATACTCCTAAAACAAGTACTAAACTAAATAAAGTAATAAACCATAGTGTTTGTTTATTCATAACTATCCTCCTATAGAAGAAGTATATTATAATTAAAAGAAAAATATACAAAAAAAAATCACTTTTGTTGTGTGATTAATTTATGCTCTAGATGAATATTTACCATCCTTAGTAGTTACTATTATATTTTCCCCTTCATTAATGAAAAGAGGAGCTTTTAATACATAACCTGTTTCTATAGTAACATCTTTTTGTGCACTACTTGTTGTATTACCTTTTACAGCTTCATCTGCTTTAATTACTTCATAAGTTACCTTCTCTGGTAATGAAATACCAATTATTTCATCATTATATATTAGTAACTCTACACTTAAACCTTCTTTAAGAAACTTAATGTTATCTTTAAGCATATCTTCATTTATCTCAGTTTGTTCATATGTATTATTATCCATAAATACATATGTATTACCAGTTGAATATATATAAGATAATGTCTCCTTAGATACATTTGCTTTCTGTACCTTAATACCAGCATTAAATGTTATTTCTTGAGTAGTAGATGTTCTTAAGTTCTTAAGCTTTGTTCTTACAAAGGCACTCCCTTTACCAGGTTTAACATGCTGAAACTCCACTATTTGATAAACATTTCCTTCATAAGTAATTGTCATACCATTTTTAATATCATTAATATTAATCATTTATTTACAACTTCCTTTCTGTATGTAATGTAGTTTTATTACATCTTTTACAAAACTTTTTAATTTCTAATTTTCCTTCAGTATTTTGTTTATTCTTACTAGTTGTATGATTTATTTCATTACAAACAGAACATTTTAATCCTACGTTTTCTCTTACATCCTTCTTTGCCATTCTTGCACCTCCTTTAAATATATAAGAATTATATCACATATAGATATGTTTTTATAGACTTTTTAGTTACTTTTTAAATATTTTATAGTAGTTTTCCATTATTTTATAAGTTATTTTACTGTTTACTAACGATTTATAACTACTTTTCATATTAGTTACATTAGGAGTAGAAGTAAAAATAGATACTATAGGATCATCATATGGAGCATAACCTATAAAAGAAGAACTTAATGTATTACTTCCATTATAAAAAGTTTCAGCAGTACCTGTCTTCCCCGCTGGCATATATTCTAAGTTAATATGACCCCTCCCAGTACCTCTATAAAGTACTTCCTTTAATCCTAGTCTAATTCTATCCATATATATTTTATCAACATCTACTGTATTAAGTATTACCTTATTATACTTAAATATAAGTTTCCTATTACTACTTTCATAATCATCATATACTTCCTTTAAGAAATTTAATTTATATCTAGTTCCCGATACTGCTAAAGTATTTATATATTGAAACATAGAAAGTGGTGTATAAGTTTCATACTGACCTATAGGATAGTCAAGAAGAGCTCCCTCAAAATTATCTTTACCCCTTACTCCTATATGCTCCTTAGGAAGATCTATTCCAGTTTTAACACCTAAACCAAAACTATTATACATCTTTCTATATATATTAAAAGCATCCCTATTTAAATAAAGAGATGAGTATGGTGTATACCTTCCCTTAGCTACTTTAATAGCTGCTAGAAACTGATAATAATTTGATGATAACCTAAGAGCATCTATATCATCCACTACTCCTAAACGCATCCAGGAACACTTAGGAGGAGTATTTTTAACATAAAGACAACTATCCTCTACCTTATAACCTATATCTATAGCCTTTTGTGAATACGCAACAGCATGTGATGCTCCCTTTACAGTAGAACCAGGTGTTACACCATAATTAATTAAATCACTTAAACTTTCATAATAAGAATACATATTATTACTATATACTAAGTTAACACTAGATGCCGAATATATTTCCCCTGTAGTAGGATTCCCAATAACACAAAAAGCATTATTAAGAAACTCAGTATTAGGTTCACTCTTAGCCTTAATAAGTTCATTAAATATAATATCATTAATGCTCTTTTGCTCATTAATATCAATAGATAGTACAATATCATTACCCTTTTTCATAGGCTTTATTATCTTCTTTACTTTAGTAGCACTTAACTTATATAATTCATTTTGCCCCTTTAAAAAATATTCATATTCTTTCTCTATAAAAGAAATCCCCTTAACATCATTCATACTATAACCTTTATATAAATCTACAGAAATATCTTCTTTAGGAATAGGCCCAATACTACCTAGAAACTCCCTAAATAATGAACCATATGGATAATATCTTTCATACACATAACCAGTAGAAAACCCACTTAAAGTACTCAAATTATTATTTATATATGTTACTTCATCAACTGTTAAATCCTTCTTAATAATCTTAGTACTATAATTATAATCTTTATTCATAAGGAAATAAATGCCTATAGCATTTTTTTCCTTATTAGTTATATTACTAAGTTCTTCATTAGTAACAAGACTAGATAGATAAGAAAAATATTCTTCATACGTTATTTTCCTAGCTTTATATGATTCTTTTATTTCTTTAGAAATAATAGAATCAAGTAAAGAGTAATTCTTAAGTACATAATATTTCTTTATTTCTTCTTTAGTAGGACTAACTACTATATTAATATTATCACTTATTATATTAGCTAGTCTTATTTCTTCCCTAGTACTATGGTTATTCTTATCATATGATAATACAGTTATCTTCTTATTACCTACTAATAAAATACCATTCCTATCATATATATTACCACGAGGTGCTAAAACCCCAACATAATAATTATTATTTGATTTATATAATTTATCTTTATATTTCTTATTATTAAATACCATAATATTAAACAAAGATAAAAAAATATATATAAATGAAATAATAGTAATAATAATTAATACATTAACTTTTCTATTCAATTTATTCATATTTATTAGTATATACATTTTTTTATTACATAAACTTATAAAGGAGGAAACACATGAATAATGTAATTAAAAAATATGCAACTACTATTACTAAGGAACAAATAGTAAGTTATGCCCTAAAAGAGAATGTTAAAATTACTCAAGAAGAAGTAAATATTATCTATAATTCTATTAAAAATGATATAGACATTCTTTTATCAGAAAACTCTATATCATATTTAAATAGTCAAAAAAGTAATTTAAGTAAAGAACTCTATACTAAAATATTAGAATTATATAACAAATATAAGGTTTATCTTAAAAACTAAAAGGTACAAACACTTTATTTCTAATATTCTCTATTTCATACTTATATGGAGCATAAGAATCCTTAAGACCTCTATTTATAAAAGGAGTTTCTAATATAAAAGGAACTCCTTTTAACTTAGTATTATATACAACATTCATTAATGTATCAAAACCTATTGTTCCATACCCTATATTAGCATGTCTATCCTTGTGAGCACCTACCTCATTCATACTATCATTTAAATGAACTAAAGCTAACTTACTAAGCCCTAATAATAGATCAAACTCATTCAAAAATTGATCAAACTTACCTATAGAAACTCCAGAATCATTTAAATGACAAGTATCTATACAAAAAAATATTAATTCTTTTTTAATTACCTTATCATAAATATCTTTTAGATCATCTAAAGAAGAACCTACTTCACTCCCCTTACCAGACATAAACTCAAGAATCAAATGAAAATCACTTACATCCTCCAAAGCCTTGTTAATACCATAAGCAATATTATCTATTGCTTTATTTTTTTCAACTATTGTTCTACTTCCTGGATGAAGAACTAAATTATTAATACCAAGTTCCTTGCACCTCCCAATCTCAGATTTCAAGAAAGATATATAAAAATTATACTTGTGCTCATCTGTATCATTAGCTAAATTAATAATAAAAGGAGCATGTACAAATACATTCTTAGTAAGTATATTATTCTTCTCCATAAGAATATGTGCCTTCTTAGTAAGTTCACTATCAATAGAACCCCTTAGTGAACTCTGATTAGGACCAGTATAAAACATAAATGCATTAGCATTATAAGAAAGAGTAGATTCAACACTACCCAAAAGTTCAGAGCCTTTTAAAAAAGACACATGAGATCCAAGTATTAATTCCATATATATCACCAATATAATTCTATATTATTACATAAAAAAAAGCAACATAAGTTGCTTATAATTATTTTGTTTAAGGACAAGTAATTGCATCAGTAGTCTCTAATGGAGTATGGCTTTTAATTTCTTCAACCTTTACTCCAGTTGAAAGTGTTTTATTAAAAGCATTCTTACCATCATTTATCATAAATTTAGTAATTATATCATCATCAAAAGTGATATAATATTTTAAATTAGCTCCAGCATCCATATCGCCAAGCTTCCCCGTAGTAATGCTATCATTTGATGCATCTCCATCAAAACAATAAGTACTCTTAGAACCAGTACCTAACTGATCACTTACAAATTGAGTTTGTGCTATCTTAAATACATTCTTAGCCTGTGTATCAAAAGCACTAGTTTTACCTTTGTTGAATAACTTTAATACACTTGGTACTGCAATTACCACAAGTATTGCTAATATTGCAATAACAGCAAGTAATTCTATTAATGTAAATCCTTTTTTATTTTTCATATTTATTAATCC
>JAVVTI010000032.1:0-9806 GCA_036653735.1 Bacilli bacterium
GTATCTACTTATTACTTTGTATGGTATAATCATCTACGCGAGCTTTTTAGGGTTTGCACTAGAAAGTGAGATAAATTTATGAAATTCGAAGATTTTAAATTAAAAGAGCCAATTTATAAGGCGATTTTAAAGGAAGGGTACGAGGTACCAACTCCAGTACAAGAGCAAACAATAAACAAAATAATAGAGGGTAATGATATACTTGGTTGTGCACAAACAGGTACTGGTAAAACAGCTGCTTTTGCACTTCCTTTACTTCATTTATTACTTGATAATCCTTCAAAGGAAAGCATTCATTCTATAAAGGCCCTTATTTTAACACCAACAAGGGAACTGGCTATACAAATAAGAGATAATTTTAGGACTTTTGGAGAAAATACAAATATTAAAACTAGTGTTATTTTTGGTGGTGTTAATCAGCATTCTCAAGTAGAGGTTCTTAGAAAAGGAATAGATGTTTTAGTAGCTACTCCAGGAAGATTGCTTGACTTAATTAATCAAGGACATGTAAGACTAGAAAATACTAAGTATTTGGTACTTGATGAAGCTGATACAATGCTTGATATGGGATTTTTACAAGATGTTAAAAAGATAGTAGCAAGAGTTCCTAAGGGTCATCAAACTATGTTGTTCTCTGCAACTATGCCAAAGGAAATAGAAAAGTTATCACAGGAGTTCTTAAATAATCCTACTATAGTTAAGGTTTCTATTGTATCTTCTGCAGTTGATACTATTACGCAGAACCTATACTATATAGATAAAGTAAATAAAGTTAAATTACTTATTCAATTACTTAATAAAGAAGAAGTAGTATCCGCTTTAGTATTTACTAGGACTAAGCATGGTGCTAATAAGTTAGGAGAACTTCTAGATAAAGCAGGTATTAATAGTGGTATAATTCATGGTAATAAGTCACAACCAGCTAGAGTAAGTGCTTTAAAAGATTTTAAGGAAGGTAAGACAAAAGTTTTAATTGCTACAGATATAGCAGCTAGAGGAATAGATATTAATGCTCTTTCACATGTAATTAATTATGATATGCCAGAAAAAGCAGAAACATATGTACACAGAATAGGAAGAACAGGAAGAGCGGGCGTAACTGGAATATCTATATCTTTTTGTGATTATGATGAGAAACCTATAATAAAAGAGATAGAAAAACTAATAAAGCAGCAGATAACTGTTATTGATGATCATGATTATCCTATGACACAATTATTTAAAACTGAAAAGAAACAAGGTGGAAGAAGTTCTAAACCAAGAAGTTTTGGAGCTCCATATGAAAAGAAAAAAAGTTTTAATCACCAAAATAAAAAAAGTAGTTATGGTAATAATAGTAATAGTAATGGTTCTTATAATAAGAGAACTAGAGGAAAAACTAATTTTCAAAAGTAAGTATGAAAATATTTACTTTTTTTAATGGTGTAGTGTAAAGTACTTAAATTCGTGATATAATTTACTTATGAAAAAGAAAATAAATGTACTATGGTTTTATATATTTTTAGTATTATATTTAGAACTAGGATATAGTTTATTTGTATTTAAAGAATGCATAAGTATTAATGTTATTATTTTTAGTGTGGGTCTATCATTATTTTTTTATTTAATAAATAATTTATATAATAGTAAAGTTAATAAGATATTATTTATATTATTTACTTCTATTACTTCTATTTTCTTTCTAGCACAAACTATATATTTTAAGTTTTATGGGTGCATGTTTTCTTCTTATTCATTATTAAAAGGTACAGCTCAGGTAGCGGGATTCAGTGAAGTAATATTTAAAATTCTTAAAGATAATTGGTATGCAGTTATTTACTTCTTATTACCAATATTTCTGATTATATTATTAAGTGTTCAAGTAATTAATTATAATAAAAAATGTAATAAAAATGTGATAACTATTCTTATTGTAGCAGCACTTATGTTTACTTATAAGATGATTATTATGTATAATATATCATCTTATAAAGAAGTTTATAAAGAGTGTAACAATCCTTTATTATTAATTAAAAAAGCAGGCCTTTTTACTAGTGAATTTGTTGATATTAAGAGATATTTATTTGGATTTCATGAACAGGAAATACACGATAAGCCTTGCAAAATTAATAATAAAGAGTTATATAATATTTTAGATATAAAATTTGGTAATAAGAATATTGATAAATACTTCTTAGGTGTATGTCCTAGTAATAAAAATAAATACACTGGTTTATTAAGTAATATGAATATTATTTTTATTACAGCTGAGAGTTTTGATGTATCTCTTATTAATAAGGATATTACTCCTACTTTATATAATCTTAGAAATGATGGAATTGTATTTAATAATTATTATCAGCCTTTATATCCTGTTAGTACTACAGATGGTGAGTATATGTTACTTAATTCTTTACTACCTAAAGAGGGAGTATGGAGTTTTATCGAGTCTATTAATAAGGATATGAAGTTCTCCTTAGGTAATATGTTTAATGATTATAATAGGTATTCTTATCATAATGGTGATTATTCATTTTATACAAGAGACTTAAGTATGCCTAATATTGGGTTACCTTTTAAAGGATGTAATAGAGATTTAGATAATGTAATGGACTGTAGTAAATGGCCTAGTAGTGATTACGAAATGATTAAGGGTACTTATAAGGATTATATTGATAAAAGTAAGTTCATAGCATACTATATGACTGTTTCAGGTCATCTAAGTTATAGTAAGAATAACGCTATGAGTAATAAAAATAAAAATATAACTGATAAATTACCCTATAGTAGTGAAGTAAAAGGGTATATAGGATCTAATTATGAACTTGAAAAGGCTCTTAAGTTCTTAGTTGATGAACTCAAGAATAAAGAAATACTTGATAATACTTTAATAGTTATTTCTCCTGATCATTATCCTTATGGTTTACTTGATAAAGAACTAAGTGAAATTAGTAATAATAGAAAAGATATGTTTGAAAAACATCATACTTCTTTAATTATGTATAATCCTAAACTAAAAGGAATAGTAGTTGATAAGTATGTTTCTTCTTTAGATGTATTACCGACTATTTATAATTTATTTGACAAAAAGTATGATTCTAGACTACTTATAGGAAGAGATGTTTTTTCTAATGATGAAGGTTTAGTTATATTACCTAATAGGAGTTGGATAAATGAAAATGGTAAATATAATAGTATAACAAATAAGTTTACTAGTTTTAATGGAAACTCATTTAATTATGCTAAAGAAATAAATAAGAAGATAAAAGGCAAGTTTTATGCATCAAGTAGTGTTCTAGATACTTCTTATTATGGAGAAATAGGTTATGATAAGGATTAAAACTAATAATTTTAATTTAAAAAGTACATTATTAAGTGGTCAATCATTTAGAGTAGAAGAGTATGAAAAAGGATTTATTATTATTCTTGATGATAGAGTAGTTTATGTTTATATGGATAACTTTTATCTAATTGCTGTATCTAATAATGAAAATAAAATAGAAGAAAAACTCATTAATTATTTTGACTTACTTTATGATTATGAAAGTTTATTTAAGATTGAAGATGAAATTACTTTATTTAATAGAGGATATAAAATACTTAATCAAAATAAGTTTGAAACATTTATTAGTTACATAATAAGTCAAAATAATAATGTAAAAAGAATTAGTAATATAATAAATAATATTTCCAAAGATTATGGGCAGGAAGTTATATTTATGAATAAGGAATATTATTTATTTCCTAAATATGAAGTACTTCGAAATATAACTATTAATGATCTTAGTAAATATAAAACTGGTTTTAGAGATAAATATATAATAAATGGTATAAAGTTTTTAAATAATAATATTAATTTACTTTCTAATCTTGAGCTGCTAACTACAAAAGATGCTTCTTTACTATTACAAACTATAAAAGGAATAGGGCCTAAAGTAGCTTCTTGTATATTGCTTTTTTCATATCATAGATTTGATAGTTATCCAGTAGATACATATGTTTTAAAATATATGAAAGAAGTATATAATATTACTAGCAAAAAGATAATAGAAGAAAAGATGCATAGTATACATGGAAATAATTGTGGGATATATATACAGTATATATATAATTATAGGAGAAATAATTGACATTCAATAAACTTTTTGATAATATTTATTAAGGGAATAAATATTAAAATATGTACATAATACTAGTGAGGTGTTATAAATGGATAAATATTATTGTATGAGTTTAAATGATAGACTTTTAGTTATGTCAGTTATTATTGAAAGATGGGAAACAAAAGGTATAGTAGGCAGTGGTATTAAGTTTAAACCTAGCTGTGTTTCTTTTGAGAATCCTAAAGAAACATCTAGAGTGCTTTTTATAATGAGTTTCTTTATTATTAATAAAGAAGCACCAACTATTTCTTCTGTTATAGAAGATAGTTCTTGTATAAATGATAGTATAAAAGAAGTTCTGGGTATATATGAAAGTATGAGTTTTAAAGATAAGTTAGAGTTTCTTTCAAAAGAGTTTATGAATTATTATAATGCAAAGGAATATAGAAATATTAATTTATTTAAAAAACCTGGTAATAATTTATCTTTTAAGAATTTAAGTAATAATATTACAAAGTATGTAAAAGCTCTGTAAACATAATAAATAATTATAGTTAATAAATGTATATAAAATGTTAAAATTAAGAATGAGAAGAGGTAAAGATGAAATATATACTTATAACTGGGGCATCAAGTGGAATAGGTAGATGTCTAACTGATTATTTTGCTAATAGTGGAAAATATACTGTTTTAGCATGTGATATTAATAAAGAAGAACTTAAGCTTATGAGAAGTAAAAATATTATTACTTATGTAATGGATGTTACAAGTAATAAAAGTATAGAGGAAGCTTATAATAAAATATGTAAAGTAACTAATAATATAAGTGTTATTATTAATAATGCTGGTATTAATAAGATGACTTCTTTAATAGAAAGTGATACAGATATAATACAAAATGTTATGGATATTAACTTATTTGGTATGATAAGAGTAAATAAGATAATGTTTCCACTTCTTAATAAAACTAGTAGGATTATTAATATGAGTTCTGAGTGTGGATGGATGAGTCCTTCTCCTTTTAATGGACCTTATATAATTAGTAAGTATGCACTTGAAGCATATAATGATACTCTAAGAAGAGAACTTCGCTTCCTTGGTATAAAAGTTATTAAAATACAACCAGGTGCATTTAAAACTAATATGCAAAACAATGTTCTTGATAGTATAAAGAAGGCAAAGAAAGAATCTATTTTATATAAAAAAGTATTTGATAATTTAGAAAAATCCGCTATAAAAGCATTAGAAGAAGTATCTAATATGTCCTATTTAATATTAGCTATAGAAGATGCTATAGAAAGTGATTCTCCTAAAATATGTTATAGAGTAAAAAATTCTAGAAGTAGAAAGTTTATGAATATGTTTAGTGAAAAAACTATTGATTCTATATTTTATAAGCATTTAAAGTAAAATGCTTTTTTAATATTTAGTAAACCCTTAAGAAATATGTATCTTTTTTATGAGTTTTTTGTTATAATTTTAAGTAAGAGAAAAATCTTTTTAATTTTGGAGGAAATAAAATGGGTAAAATTAATATAGTCGCTCTAGGTGGCTTAAATGAAAATGGTAAAAATTTATATGTTGTAGAGGTTAATAATAATATATTAGTTTTTGATTGTGGTATAAAGTATGCTGCTGATAAAATGTATGGTATTGATTATGTAGTACCTGATTTTAAATATTTAATAGAAAATATGAGTAAAATAAAGGGAGTATTTATTACTCATCCTCATACTGAGAATATGGGTTCTTTAACTGATTTAATTAAAGTACTACCAAATATAAGTGTATATGTTAGTGAGTTTGCAAAACATATTCTTGAGTATGAGTGTAAAGAAGAAGATGTAGTAATTAAGAATTTATTTGTAGCTCAAGCTAATAGAAAAATTGATTTTGGTGACTTTTCTGTCTTTCCATTTAGCGTAACACATAGTTCGCCACAGACTTTAGGATACTGCGTTAATACTAGTGATGGTGCTATTATTTATATGGCAGATTACTTAATTGATCCTACAATGAGTGGACACTATAATATGGATCTAGGTAAACTAGCATACATAGGTAAACAAGGAGTTTTATGTTTAATGAATGAAAGTGTCTTTTCTGAAAAGAAGGGACATACATCACCTAATCATAAGCTTGAGGGATTCTTTAAAACTGTAATAGATAGAAATAAAAATAGGATTATATTTAGTGTTATACCTCTACATATATCTACCATTAGTGAAATATTTAATGCTTTAAAGGGTAAGAATAGAAAAATTGTTCTTATGGGTAAAGAACTTAATACTATTATTGGTATGTGTATTAAAGAGGGTTATTTAGATATAAGTAATAATTTAATAGGGGATTTAACTAATTTAAGGGATGATAATAGTATTATTCTTGTTAGTAATGATAGAGAAAAACCATATAGTAATCTTATTAGAATGGTAGATGGATATGATAAGTTTGTAAAAATAGAAAAAACTGATACTATATGTTTTGCAGATCCTTCTTATGATGCATATGAAGAGATTGTTGTTAAATTAATGAATGATATAGCATTTCAAAGTGCTAATATTGAATTTATTCCTAAAGATAAGAGTGTTAGATATCATGCATCTAGTGAAGATATTATGCTTCTTATTAAGCTATTTAATCCAGTTTATTATATGCCTGTTAAAGGTGAATATAGATATATGGTAGGAAATGCTTCTCTTGCTAAAAATGTAAATATTAATGAAAGTAATATTATATTAAGAGGTAATGGAGAGGTAGTTTCATTTGAAAATGGTAAATTACTTAAAAGTAATAATTCAGTATTTGTAGATGATATATTAATAGATGGAAAAAGTAGTAAAGATGTAGGTGAACTTGTTCTTAAGGATAGAGAAATGCTTGGTAATAATGGTATTATTGTTATAAGTGCTACTTTAAGTAAAAAGAATAAAGAAGTAGTAACAGGACCTGAAATAGTAACTAGAGGTTTTATATATGTTAAAGAAAATACTATTATTATAGAAGAAATTAAAAGAAGAGCTCTTGATATTATTAAAAAGAATACAAATGAAAGATATGCAGATTATTCTAAGATAAGAAATGATGTTAGGGAAATAATAGGTTCTTATTTATTTAAAGAAACTGAATGTAAGCCCGTTATTTTAACAGTTATACAGGAGATATAAGATAAAGTGATATATTTAGATTATAGTGCTACTACTTTTGTACTTGATGAAGTTCTTAATAGTTATGTTTTAGTAACTAAGGATTTTATTGGTAATGCTAATTCTATTCATTCCTTGGGTGTTAAATCTAAGGAACTTATGGTAAAGGCAACTAATCAAATAGCTAATATATTAGGAGTAAACTCTAATGAAATTATATATACTAGTGGAGCTAGTGAGTCAAATAGTGCCGCTATTAAAGGAATATGTTATAAGTATATTAATAGAGGAAAGCATATTATATCTTCTTATGCTGAGCATAAAAGTGTACTTGATACTCTTGATTATTTATCTCATCAAGGTTTTACTGTCTCATATGTTAAATTACTTGATAATGGACAAATAGATTTAAACGATCTTTATAATATAATTAGAGAAGATACTATTTTAATTACACTCTGTGGTGTTAATAGTGAGTGTGGATTTAAAGCACCTCTTAAAACTATTAGACAAGTTATGGTTAAGAAAAAAAGTAAGGCTTTTTTTCATAGTGATATGACTCAAGCACTTGGTAAAAGGACGTTTTCATTAAGTGATGTTGATGCTGCATCTTTTTCTGCTCATAAAATATATGCTCCTAAAGGAATAGGTATTTTATATAAAAAAGAAAGTCTTGAAATAGAACCTATGATATTTGGATTTAGTACTAATGCTCCTTATAGAGGTGGAACTCCATCTTTAGCGTTGATAGTAGCTTTTAGCAAAGCTATGCGTATTATGAATGATAATTATAAAGATCATCTTAAGTATGTAGAGAGCCTTAATAAGAAATTAATAGATTTTTTTAAGAAATATAATATAAGAATTAATTCGTATGAATCTTGTGTTCCTCATATAATTAGTATTAGTTTATTAGATATAAAAGGAGAAACATTTGTACATGCTATGGAGTATCATAATATCTTTATTAGTACTAATTCAGCATGCTCTTCTGGCAAAGAAAGTATAGTTTTAAAAAGTATTACAAATGATAATAAAGTTAGTGAAACATCAGTTAGAATTAGTATTAGTCCATATACTACTATGAATGAGATAACTGAGTTTATGGTATGCTTTGATAAAGAATATAGAAAGTTAGTAGGTATAATAAAATGAATGAAGTAATTTTAATTAAATATGGAGAACTTACTACTAAGAAGGATAATAGGAGACTTTTTATTAATATACTAAAAAATAATATAATAAAAAGTTTAGAGGACTATAATATTACTATTAAAGATGAAATGTGTAGAATGTTTATAGAAACTACTGATAATGTAGATGAAGTAATAGATATTCTTAGTGATGTATTTGGTATACATGAAATCTATAAAACTATGAGTTTTAAAGATAGAGATATTAATAGTATAAACTTAAATGTACTAGAATTTCTTAATGATAAAGATATTCATAGTTTTAAAGTTGTTACTAAAAGAAGTGATAAGTCCTATAAAATAGAAAGTAATGATGTTAATAAAATAGTAGGAGAACATATATTAAATAATATAAAGAACTCTTTTGTAGATCTATTTAATCCTGAAGTAATAATAAATATTGAGATTAGACAAAATGATGTTTATTTATATGGAAAAGGTACAAAAGGAAAAGGGGGATACCCTGTTGGTTCTTTAGGTAAAGGAATGCTTATGTTAAGTGGTGGAATAGATAGTGTTGTAGCTGGTTATTTATCACTTAAAAGAGGAGTAAAACTTTCTTATGTTTATTTTGAAAGTATACCACATACAAGTATAGAAGCTAGAAATAAAGTAATACAACTTGCTAATATACTAAGAAAGTATTCATATGATACTTCTTTATATGTAGTTCCATTTACTAATATACAAGAAAGTATATATAAAAATGGTAAGGAAGATTATTGTATTACTATTATGAGAAGAATGATGTATAGAATAGGTGAACTACTTGCTAAAAGGTATAAATGTAATGCTATATTTAATGGAGAAAGTATAGGACAAGTAGCTAGTCAAACTCTTAGTAGTATAAGAGCTGTTAATGATGTTACTTCTTTTCCTATTATTAGACCCTTAGCTTCTTTTGATAA
Organism: Bacilli bacterium; assembly: GCA_036653735.1. Taxonomy (GTDB): domain Bacteria; phylum Bacillota_I; class Bacilli_A; order RF39; family UBA660; genus CAVCAD01. Next base: position 9,330 of record JAVVTI010000032.1, read on the forward strand.
ATTAGAGATAATAGATATAGCTAATAAAATAGATACATATAAGACTAGTATTTTACCATATGAAGATTGCTGTACAGTGTTTGTTCCTAAGCATCCAGTAATTAATCCAAGTATATTAATATGCAAAGAAATAGAAAAAAGTATTGAATATGAATCTCTTATAAATGAAGCTATGGATAATATATTAAAAATAGATATTGATGGTAAAAAGGAAATAAATGAATATTTATAGAATATAAACTTATAATATTACTAGGTGATACTTATGAGTTTTTTTAATAGAAATAGAATTAAAAACAATGAGGTAGAAAGAATAAAGAATGTTTATTTTAATGAGTTTGTAGTCAACTGTGATGAAGAAAAAACTAAAGAAGTAAATAAAACCCAAAGATATTAAATTTATCTTTATTTTTATATAAATATATTTTATAATGTGTACATGGATATATGTGCGAATGTAAAATTTTTAGCTCCACT